>CAYNHA010000273.1:0-15451 GCA_964397035.1 uncultured Verrucomicrobiota bacterium | reverse complement strand
TAATACAGAATCATATGGAGCTATGGGAACATAACCATCACCTACTCCATTTTGTTTTATAACTCCTACTTGAGAATACCCTGCTTCATGTGCAAGGACTACTATTATTTCATCATATAATATAGTATATCCGATAACATTAAATCCTGCCGGAAATATTACATTATCAAGCAAAACAGTTCCGTTTTCATTTATAACGGAGGTTATATTACCATCTTTAGACAAAGGTACAAAATTCAACATATATCTAACAGACTGATCCGGTTGAGATATAGGGTTGAAATCTTGATTCATTCCTCCTGTAAATCTATTTATGTCGATTTTTTCTCCCATTATTTATCTAATTTTATACTATCTTGTTTTCCTGAAGGTCCAAATAATTGTAAATCAAAATCAGGATTATTTACTAATCTTAACCAGTTGTTTTTAATTCTAATCAATCCTTCTAAATCAGGCATATTTGCATTGGCTCTTGCTTGTCCACAGTACCTATACCACATAGCTTGGCAATAATCGAATTTTTGTAAAGTAGGATTTGCTAATAATGTAGGATTCCTCATACATAATTGCATAGCAACTTTCCAAAATAAAGCATCTCTAAAAGAAACATCATCAGGAACCATAGGAAATCCTCTCTCATCTACAGGCATAGCTAAGTATTGAAGACTTAAAATACCGTATCTAAAAGAAGTAGTAACTTTATTAAAATTGATATTATAATCAACATCTGTAAATTTGTTAGCTTGTACATCTCCTATTAAATTATTATTAAAAGATAAATTACTTATTCCAGTATTTACCGCCTCATTACTAGATAATCCTGCTACATCTATTATATGAAATTTATCATAAGCAGGTATTTTACTCCAATCTATGCCTAGTTTTTGTAGAGCTAACGCCAAACTTCCCCCATAAAATCCTCCTGAGCTAGGAGTTGGAATTTCCCATCTATTTAAAAGTCTAATAGATTTATAAAAATCACAAGGCAACATTCCTTCATATTCATCTATGATTATGTTACATTCTTTTTCTTGAAACTGATAATATGAACCAATATGTTCAAGTCCATCAGCTATCCATTCGACAAAATCCTGATAAGGAACTTCATCTATACCTAAACCTAAATCTTTTACGATTCGAGCTATTACTCTATCT
Source organism: uncultured Verrucomicrobiota bacterium (assembly GCA_964397035.1). GTDB lineage: Bacteria > Verrucomicrobiota > Kiritimatiellia > CAIQIC01 > Lenti-01 > Lenti-01. The sequence continues at coordinate 14,296 of CAYNHA010000273.1, read as the reverse complement.
ATAGAATCTAATTTATAAATCATTGTTAAATCGTTTGAAATGTGAAATACTTTCTATGATTATTATCCTGTCTAAAATGCTTAGATAATGTTCTCGCATTTTTTCTTGATGGAGTAAAAGAATAGTATATTAAATTAGTTATAAGATTATTTCTCTTAGACCATTTCCATCTACAACACCATTCGTCTGTTTCATGATTTATATGATATACTTTCTTTTTTAATCTTTTACTTTCTGCCAAATCTATAGGCGGATTTTTCCAACTTATTTTAAATTTCTTTACCCAAATCGTACCCATACTAAAAGGTAGTTTAACTCCAGAAGGTTTACTCATGGCTTCCTCCATTAACATCTTGTTAAAGTCTTGGCATATATCTATATACAATTTCTTTAAGACTTTATTTTTGTCATTTTCATACTTTTTCCTATAGAATGTGTATGCTTGCATTAAACTGTATCCTTTTTTTACTGTAGGCATAATTACTGGGGTTGATTGTCATGAGCATCTGCTACTTGACTCATACTATTATTGCTTGTGTCAGGAGCTAATGCTAATAAGGTTTTTAATTCAGTTTGTAATATAAGTTTCACCAATGTATCAACATAATGTTGAGGCATAGGGTATTCAAAATCATATGTTTCAAAACAAGTTTCATTATTCAAATTGCAATCACAGGTTCTAAATTTAATAGCCTCTAATGGTTTTTCAAATATACCTTGAATATTTATCCATTCTAACATTATTGTAGGAGGATTTACAATATATAAATAACCATTTTGGTAATACCATATTGGTTCTTTTCCTGTCCATTTTTCAGCATATTTCCATTGTACAGCATTTACATTATATCTTTGAAAGGATTTTCCATTTAATAATCCCACATAGGTAATATTTATTTTTTGAAACGTCTCTAGTGGTTTTGGAATTTTATTTTTAGTCCTTAATATACAAATATCTTTTGAACCATCACAATAACTACATTCATTTTTGTCTGCTTGTATTAATTGTACTTTTCCTAAGTTTTGAATATATAATTCTGTATTAAATCTTCCTTTATCTTGATCTTGTTTTACTAATCTTGCTCTATAATAATCTACTATAAAAGCCATTTGAGAAATTGATAAATCAAGATCATCCGATAAAATACCTCCGGCTAGTAAGTTCTTTATATTATATATTATCTCAGATTGTAGCATAAAAATAATTTTTTGTAAATATAAATAAAATTATATAAAAAAAGGAACTATTTCTAGTTCCTTTTTGTAATTAACTTTTAAACGGTGACTATGTCAATGTTGTAAGAGCGGGGAACCCTACTGCGATTGACAAGTATCCATTCAACACATCAATAAAGTTAGTTGAAGTAGTTGTTGGATTTGAACCTACTGTACCTTGAGTTGTACTAGAAGGTATATAAATTTCAGTTTGTAAAGGTGCACGATAAGTATCTTGGAAATCCCCATTCATTATTTCAGCATGAGTGATTACAATAGAACCATACGTTTTAGTAGGATCTACATTATTATCAATACGAATGTCGAAATAACGTCTACGAGACATATCTCCTAAATAACCTTTAGCGTTGTGTTCTGCTTGTGCTACTTGTTTCCAATATCCATTTCCGGGATTAGCTTGTGTTTTAGTTACATCCGCTGTAAATACTGTATCCACAGAACTAAAAGAAGCTTCAAATACAACCCATTCATATTCATCAATAGGTTCATTAGCAGCACGAGACAAACGTGAAGTTTGCGGAAGTCCTGTTAACATAAGTCCCCAATTAGTGATAGTAGCTACTTTACCTGTGTTTGCATCGCCTGCTGAGATTGTTTCAGATACTCCTGTGTATGCAATATCAAGTGTAATACTTGTTGTTGAAGGAACTGTAGCTACAACATAATCTATACCTTGGATACGTATAGGATTACCTGCAGTTAAACCGTGAGCATTAGCAAAAGTTGCAAGAGTTGAACCTTTTGTTACTGTAATGTCGATACCTGTAGTAAAGGTAGTAACTGCACCATCGTTAGTACGATCTAATTGCAATAAAGTACCTTGGAAGTTATGACCAAAATTCTTTGTATAGAATTGCTTCATAAAATCAAGAGCTAAATCTTCTTGAGAACCGTTAGCGATAGAGAAGAAGTCGATTAATGTTGGTTTTTCACCAAAGATACGATTTTGATCTTTAATTAAGATACGAAGATGATACTGAGTATCGGCAGTCGCTTCGATATCCGGTCCTATCAGCCTCACTGCCTGAACAGGTGCAACATAGTTATGTTTCACATAGTTCGAGACAGTGTTGCCTTGGATAGGAGAAGAAAGAACCGCTTCGCCATCGGCGATACCCATTGCGATATAAACCTTCGCATATTTTGGAATTACTTTTGATGCGTTAGCATTTGCAAGTACATTGCCTGATTCATCGACCAAAAGTAAGTCTCCTTTTTTGATTGTCTGTAAAGTACCGCCACCAGCGTTTGCACCAGATCCTACGAATACTCTATTTACTTTTTTGTACATAGTTGTAGATTTTATTGATTATTAACTTATTTACTTTTTCATTATTCAGATTTATTTTCGTTTAGTATTACTTGAGACTGTGTTCTTTGAGAACCTAAATTTTCTAAAGCTATAGAAGCAGCAGCTTGAACTATTTCTTTATGCATATGTTCACTAAGTTCACATCCTTGAGAGTCACTATCAGAATATGTTCCTAAATTCATTTGTTTCGGAAACTTGATAAAGGTAAGAAGAAAATCATTAACTTTTCCATCTCCTGCGCAAATATATATATCTCCTTCTTCAAAATACATTACAGGATAGTCAGTTCTTGGTTTATTAAACGGATCCTTTAATATAATTTCAAAGTTATTTTGTTGTATAAGTCTTACGAATTGATATTTATCTCCGCAAGAATTTCCAACATTTGCTGTAGCCTGTACAAAGAACATATATTCTTCGTTAGTAGCTTTATTTCTATTAGGAACTCCTACTTCCCATTCATCATTCGAATCTGCATATACAGGTTCGTCTCTGGGAATGGGCACTCTCGGTGTCACAGAAGTATTCCAGTCAACTTCGAAAGCATACATTGTAGACAAGTCTACTCGATATGTGTTTTCAGTTGATATCGCTCCCCATTGAGGATTTGTGGAATCATTAACTTTAGTAACCTTACAGAACCTAGATATTACTAGGTTCTTTAGGTCATCTATACGTTTTTGATTTTCTTCAAATCCTTTTCGATATGTATTCTTTCTGCTATAACGTTGTTTGATTATACGCATTTGTGCCTCGTTTAGATAAAAATCTTTTTCCCAAGGTTCTAATTCCTGATAGGAAGATGAAGATATTTTATCTAAAGTAATATCAAACTCATTATGCATTTCTTCTATTGTCATATCCTAATTTTTTTCTTTTTTATAAGCTTCATATGCTTTTTTTAATCCAATAAATACATTTTGGTTTTCTTTATCTAACAAGAAGTCTATCGCCTCGTCTAAACCTTTACCTAAATAAATATCTCCAAAATAAAGCGGCATATTAAAGCCTGTACCTATTACTCCTTTTCTTATAATTCCTGCTCGTATAGTTTTTATAACCCAAACTTTATCTTTGAATTTTTCATCTCCTAATACGTCTAGGAATTTTTCAGGATCTTTTTCAAGAAGTTCTCCTAAAGTATTTTTACAGATTTCTAAGTCTGTATCATCTGCTTCTTTTCCAAACATATACAAAGCATCAACTACTTCAGTATTTGTAAGTACTGCAAATTTAGCATAAGCGTTAGCAATAATTTCTCTTTTACTATTTTTATTCTTAGCTGCAGCTCCGTCAGTATACATTACATATTGAGCTTTAGAATTAGTAGCTGCTTCTTCTGGTGAAGTTGCTACTTCAGGATCTGCTTTTAACACATAATATTTTAAATTATCCATTGGATTATGTGTATTCAAAGTCAATCCTTCTTCCGGAATAATTATTGAAAAGTTTTCCCAAAATGGTTTAGAAGCTGCTAAACTGTCTTCTTCCAATGCTAAATCTTTTTCAAACTTCTTTTCAAGTTCTTTATTTAAACCTGTTCTTAACATACCTGTCACATGATCTAATGCAGGTACAAATTTATCATTACAATTTTCATACTTGTCCCTGAATCTACCGGTTTTACGGTCAATAATTCCCCAAGTTTTGTTTCTTTCTAATCTTTTAACATTTACTATCATATCATTCTTCTTTAAAGTTCCTATCCTTTATATTTATAAAGGAGAGAAGGTGTCCCTACCTCCTCTCCAGTTTATTCTAGTTAACACGTAGAATTAATTCTCCACATGATGTTGGGTCTTGTACACGAATACCTACTTGAGCCAAGAAATGTACTTCGTATCCATCAATACCGCTTGAGCGTTGTGTATTGATTGAATTAGCTACTCCACCGTAAGGATCTGTTGAACCTGCAACGTGCCACATTGACATTTCAGAATCCTTCATAGCTACCTTTTGAATATTATTTTTGCCATCTTTTCTACCGAAGTTTAAGATAGTGAAACGATATGATTCTACAGGTTTTTGAGTAAGCGGGTGTAATTTTCTATTACGAATAATATCATCGTAAGGAGCAAATTCTTTTACAGTAAGTTCAACACCATTTAAGAAAGTGACTGTTTTAAAGTAACCTGTAAATCCAAGTTCGTCCCCTTTACCGGTAACGAAAGTACCTGCAGTAGTTACTGTAATGTTATTACCTCTTGCATGATTTTTAATAGCATTATCAAATTCTCTCATACCCATTTTACCGGTAAGAGCTACAAACTTATGATTACCTCCCCATTTAGAAGCTGCATAAGATAAATCTAGTAAGAATTCATCTAAAATTTCATAAGTAAGTTTTGTATAGTAACGAATATTTGCAGGAGAAATTTGTTCACGGAAACCTGCTCCGATATATACCGGACGTTTGTTTTCGCCTTGTAAAGTTATTTCACCTTTAGCATCTTTGTTATATTGAGAGTAGATAAATGAACGGTCGATTTCACGATACCATTGTGCCATAGCTGTCCATTCAGCAAGTTTAGTCCAAAGTTTAGTTGATTGAGAACCATCAGGCGAGAATAATTCGATAATCATTACAGCTTTAGCTGCTTCACGAGTTACTTTATAGGTTTTACGTAAAGTAGTAAGATGATTTCTTAATTTATAAGGGGTTGAATATCCGTGTCCACCACCTTTATTAGAGTATTCTTCTACTGCTGACCAGTCTTTTGACCAACGTGCTCCAACTTTCAATAATTCAGCATCGATGAAAGCGGTTTTATTAGGATTAACGTTAACTACAGAATATACCCAGTTGTTTCCTGCTTGGTAAGGTTCTGTTTGTACACGTACTTGAGTTTGTCCATCGTCACCAACCAATACATCTGTAACTTCGAAAAATTTCTCGGTAAAGATCAATGTTATAGGCAAACCTCCATATCCTGGTTGAGCACTGTGAGCACTTGGAGAATCTTCTCCGATTTCTATAGCTCTATCTGATTGTGAATGCAAATCCCATTCGTATTCACGGTCCGTAATATATACAGTATTTCCAATACCTCCAGTAAGCAAAGAAAGAACGTTATCCTCTTGAATACCAAATGCATAAGCTAGAACTGAACCCAATTTTTCAGGTTCTGTCAAGTAAGCATTTGCTAAGTGATTTGTTTCGTTCAAACCTGCAAAATTTCGTGATTGATAAATCTGCAACGGTGAAACTTTTGTTTTTGTTGACATAGTAATTAATATTTAAGTTTTAAATTTTTATATTAGACTATCCAATCTGGAAGATTAAGTCGTTCAGAAGTTTCCTTTCTACCAACAAAATCTCCTGCGCTTGGAGAGGCATTTGAATCTTTATAATTAGATAATTTCTTTTTAAAATTTATAGTATGTTTAGTTCTTATTTCTTTTGATAATTGTTCTTTATCAAAACCGATCATTGCGAAATAAGCGTAAAGCATTCTATTTTCAAAAGTATCATCTTTTTTAAATTGAGTATTTCCTTCTTTATCTATGGGTTTTGTTATATAATCATATAATTTTTCGGCTTGTTTTTTATTTAATTTAAACCCGGCCACTTCCTCTAAATTAAGAACTTGATTTTTAAATTCCTCAGCTTCTTTTTTTTCTGTTTCTTCTTTTATTTTCTTCTCTTCTATTGCTTGTTTTTCTATAATCTGTTCTTGTTCTTTTTGCCAAGAAGATAATTTTTTTCTAGCAATATTAGCTTCTTTTTCAAGAAGCCCTGCTTTGGTAAGTACATCTATTTTTTCAGCAATCTCATCTTTTTCATAACCTTCCATCTTATAAAGGTCTTCTAAAAGATATATTTGATTCTGAGTAATAGGATAGCCTTCCGAATCATGTAAAGGAACAGAAGCAAAATCTACTTTATTTTGACTTTCAATATAATCATTTATAGAACCTCCGTTTTTAAGAATTTCAAGAATTTTCTTTCCTTCAGAATCAAAACTATTTTCATATTCTTCAATAGTTTTTGCTGCTGTTTTAACTTTGGTTTCTTCGATCATATCTTTTAATCCATCAAAAGATAAATCATACTCTTTTTCTTCATCTATGTAAAGAACGTCTTCTTCTGTAAGTTTTTCCATCAGTTCGTTTAAATCCGTAACTTCTGTTTTACTTTCAGATGTTACCTCTGTAGAAACTTCTCTTTCTATTTCTACTTTAGGTTTACTGTCTTTAGGATCTGCTTCTGTTGGTGCTGGAACTTCTTCCGCTTCAACTTCAGTTTCCTCTTTTTTAGGAGTTTTATCATCTCCTTCTGTTTTATATTTATTGAAATCTAATTCAAATAAATCTAAAAACGAACTTTCTTTTTTTTCTTCTTCTTCCATAACTGTTTCAAATATATATTAAATATTAATATAGTAAACTAATTTTGTGTACAACTCATAAAATTTATTATTACTTAGAGGGCTTTAAGTTAACATTTACCATCTTTGTATTCTTTTTCTACTCCTTTAGCATAATATTCTGTAGCTAACTTTTTATCAGAAGCTTTTGGTTTATTACTATGCATCTTTATTTGTTTGCCTTTTCCGTCCTTATATTTCTTCATCATATCAGAACCGCTCATATATTTTTCCATATGTTTACAATGAGCACATTCTTTATTTCCTTTTCCATTTCTTAATAGTGCTGTAGGTTGTGCTTCAGGAGTACTTTTAATAACATCTTTTTCACTTCCTTCTACTCCATTACTTATGAAGGAATTTCCTATAGAAGATAAATTATTCATTATACCTGCGTATTTAGCCGTTTCTTTAGCTTCTCCGGGATTAGCTGCACTATATAATCCTAATAATCCTGTGCCCATATTTAAGGCTCCTTGAGCCGTCTTAAGCGATTTACCTATTGATGCCATATTGTTTCATATATTCTTTAAACGATTTATTCTCTTTTTTATAATTTATATAATTATCAATCTCTTCCAAAATATCTCTATCCTCAAATCTTCCATTTCTAAATTTAGGAATAGTGTTATTATTTTTTGGATCGTCATGGTTCAAAGTTGGATTATAATTAAATTCTGCTCCTATAGTAATACTTCCTGTTTTAGGATCTATCGGATTTTTCCATACATCTTCGTTATTAATCTTATTCATTAGCTTCGAAGATGCTTGTGAAGGAGAGAATGTAAAATCATCTCCAGATTTTCCGAAACTATATCGTTTTTCAGTATTTAATTTATATCTATCCATTACTTTTTATGATTTTTAAAATTTTCAGAATAATTCTCAAATGGTGTATAAGTTGCTCCATCTTTACCATCCGGATATTTTTTCTTTCCTCCATGCTGCCAATGTGAGGCATTTTGTGCAAATATAGCCCTCTTTCTAGTTAACGGATTTTTACTATGAGTAAGTTCTTCTGTTGTTTTACCTGTACGTTTTTTTGTGGCTGTAAATTTTCCACGATTTTCTGGTTTGATATGTATAGTACTCATAACTTAATTATTTTTCTCCACTTACTTTGTTATGTAAAGAAGTTGCAGCTTTTAATTTTTCTATTCTTTCTTTAGACGCAATTTCTTTATTCTTTAATTCTTTTTCTTGTGCCAGACGTTTTTCATCTAATCCTACTTTTCGTTGTTCTAATGAATGTTTATTTTCTTCATTTCGTTGTTTATTAGTAGCCTCCATTTCTTTAAGAACTTGACTTCCATAATTTATAGCGTCAGTCATTTGATTTCCTTGAATATCTTGGTCAAATCCCATACCTTTTATAACAGCTTCATGGATTCTAGCTTCTCTGTCTAATTCTTTTTGCTCGGCTTCAAATTCTCTTTCTTTTTGTTTTTCTTGAGCTGCTGCCTGTATTTGTTCAGACTGCATTTGTTTTTGAGCTTCTAATTGTTGTTGATCTCTTTGATTTTTTTCATTTTCAGAAGTCTTGATTAATCTTGACAACTCTGTAGTAGATTTTGCTTTGAACATATCTACAATGTTGGAGAATGTTGCTACACCTGAAGCCATAGCTTGTTGGGCTAATGCTTCTAATTTATTAAATATTTTATGTTCATTTGTAGAATTAGTAACATATACTGCATAATCAGAATCACAGAATTTATCCATATCTATTTCAGCATAAATTCTTTGAAAATCATTTGCTATATAATTTATCTTTTTCAATTTCGGATAAGCTAATTTTGCACATTCTAAAAGATGAGTGAGTACATTTTTCTTAATTTCATTATGTATATAAAACCAAGGTTCTGTAATATTTGTAGAATTTACAATGGCAGCTTGTGTAGCTGTTGCTGTTTCAGATTGGTGTATAGAACCTTCTCTTTGAGGAGTTATGCCTACTATTTTATCTACAAGTTGTTCTATTTTTGTAAGTATGCTTATATACTGCCCTACCGCTTGAGATAGCCCCATATCAATATTTGAGAATTGATTAAAATTAGAGACTTGTCCTTGAAATTTACCTGTTCCTTCTTCAAATGAATTTATTAAAGCTAATCCAATATTATCAAAGAAATACATCCATTTTTCTAAATCAATACCTTGACTTTTTGGAATCTGGGCAATATCCATTACCATCTTTTTACCTTTAGCTTTAGCTAATTCATTTTCAAGCCTATACCATACAATATTATATAAGTATTGATGAGGTTTAATTAGATCTACTAAAGAGGTTTGTTTTGTATTTGTAGAATTATATATTCTTCCAATATAAGGCAATTTAACAGAATAAGGATCGTCCATAGAACGTACTTGATTAGGTACAGGTTCTATATTAGCATAAAAATCAGTACCTACCTTTGTACCATGCCATACTTCAGGAATCCATCTCCATTCAAGAGTATAACCCGAAGCTTTCATTTCCGGAGTTAATTTGAAAGTCTCATCTACTATGCCTTCTTGTTCTTCTCCCAATTCATCTATAAAGGATAAAAATCCTATTTTTTTCATAGACTTCCAACATACATGAGTAACTAAATAGTGATTACTATTAAATCTACTCGTCCTATTAAATCCTGATTCATATTTATTTATATCTGTTTGGGAATATGCATATCCGGGGAACATTTGATTAGAAGAAAAGTTTGAACCAAATTGCCCATTATCTAATTTTTCTACCTGTTCGTCTGTTAAAAATTCTCCAAATTCATCTAAAATTTGTCCTTTAGTTAACCATCTATCTTCTCTGAACCAGTCTCCATCCTCAATATTTGGATTATTTGGATTTCTATTAAATTCACAATATAAAGGATTACAAGCTCTTAATACTGGTTTTTTATTTACTATTCCTACATAATAATATTCTTCAGCTACAATTAATCCATGTTCCCATCCTTCATTAAATCTAAATGGAACATTAAGACTATAAATCAAATCTTGAAGTATTATATTACCCCATTCTTCTCTTTCATCTTGTACCGAATAGTTTGAGTATTTATCTACATCTGGAAAAGTTATAGGAGGTAATTGTTGTCCTGTATTAGGATCCACTTGTGGTTCTAATGAAATTCCTAGTTCTTGTGCTAATTTAGCATAAACTAATTGTTTGGTCATTTCATTTTTCTTCTTGTCTTTTTCTGTAAGAATTTCTCCATTTATACCTATTACGTTAAAATCAAATGGGCGATTTAATTCTTCTCCTTTTAACGTATTTATTTTATTAACGATAATGTTAATATCTCTAAGTTTTGCAGGAGTATTTTGAATATTCTTGTCTTTTATTCCATAAGGATTTAATACGTAATTAAAATCATTTTGATTTATTATTGAATTAACAATATCGTATTTAATCTGTTTCTCTTGAGTAGTAGTTCTTCCGTTAGGATTACGCATATTACCCATAGAACATATTGCATCAACACATTGTTCTTTCCATTGTTGATCTTTTTCCTTCTCCGATATTTTCTGTGGAGGAAGGGTGCTAAATACCATACTTTTAAAATCCATATTTCAAACTAATTAAAAAATCCACCAGTTATAGCTCGCTTTAAAAAAGCATCTTCTATTATTTTATTTTCTTGAATACTTGACACTTTCATATTATAATTAGATAACCTATTACAAATCACTAACATATATGCTATTACACGGTCGAAGTTCCCAATCCTATTGTAATTAATGAGTTCTTCTAAAAGAGGAATTGAATATATCTTATGGAGGTTTAATTTTCCATTACCAGCATCTTGTAGTAGCCAGTCTCTAGTATATATCTCTAATTCATCTTTTATGCCTTCTGTCATATGTATTCCATAAGTCCTTTCTACCTTTGAGCCTTCTGTGGCTTTTAGTATACTTGGAGTTTTAGCTAACAAATATAAAGAATGTTTATGAGAAAAATGCATTTTTAAAGAATTTCTTTCATTCTCATATAAATCAATAGCATTATAGTACATTAATAACTTTCTTACATTTTCATGATGCTCCTCCGCCGTTCTAGGTCTAGCTGTGTATTCTGCTACAGGAATTTCACATAAGCCGTTGGCATCTAAGAAAGTTTTATAAATAAACGTAGATCCTAAAGAAGAGGTTGTAGACTGATCTTGGTCATAAGGGTCGGAACCGGCTAAATATAATCCACTAGGTACTACCCCATTTACATATTGAGGATGTTCCCATATTTGGATACACCCTTGAGTATCTTCGGTCTTTTTCATTCTATACCCACAAGGAGTTAATTTGTTACTCACATCAGGTCTCCATTCTAATTTAGCATGCTCTCCTCCTTCATTTTGTATAAATACTAACTCTCCACATTGTCCTTTTACAAAAGCATCTTGCTGCATAGATTTTAACCATTGTAAATGTTCTTTTAATTCTCCTATAGGAAATATATTAGCATTTAACATTAGGAATGCTTCACTAGGAAGTCTAGGGTTATTTTGCATTTCATTATATAAAGGTCTTTTTGACTTGCCTTTAACGAGTTGCTCTCTACGCATATCTACATATTTCGTAGCTTTTACCAAATCGGTATTTCCTTCTTCGTCTTTAAATTCATTTAAACCTAGTTCATAAGGTACAAAGAATCCTATACTTCCAGTCTCTTCCCATATATCGTCGAAACACAAACAATCGTGTTCAGCAGGATTATTAAATACTTCTTTAGCTGCTTCAGAGGCTCCTGATTCCATTTGTCCACCAGTTCCAAAACAATAAATAGTACCAAATTTGAATGGTCCATTATAAGTAATATCTTTTAATGCTCCTAAAGAATCTATAAGATTTCCCATAAACCCTACCTCTTCAAGACAAGTTACTGAAGCACTAATACCATTACCTGCTTGAGGATTATCGTTAAATGTTCTATGATAGATTTTTGAACCTGATCCTATTCTTTGCCACTTACCTCCTATTTGTTTGTCTATTTTAGCCTCTATAAAGTTCCTTCCGGATACCCAAGACCCCATAAATGACTTAGACAACGGAGACGGATAAAATGTGCCTTGAAATGTCTGAGATCCTGCCAAATTATCCATAGATATTTGAGTCTTATTTAATAGTCCTAAAGAATATCTTGAATCTATAGCTCCTACTAATGTTTCAGTATTGAACGGATTTCCTGAAGATAATGCTTGTAAATACGCATCATAGTCATAACTCCCATCCATAAGAAAGTTATGTAATATAATTCCATTAGCAGCCCAAAATGACTTGCCTGAGCGTCTACATTCGATGTCTATAACATTGTGAGCCTCAGACTGATACAACGGTTTACCTAAATTTTTACTATGGATTTTTCTCAAATAAGGTCTAGGATTTACATATGTTTTCAGTGTGCCATCGGATTTATAACATTCTTTAGGTAACTTATACAGTTCTGCTAGTTCTGGATTTTTATTAATCTTATCTACAAGACTATGACAAGTATATTCTTCATCTTCTGCAAATCCTGAAAAACCTCTAGCTTCTGCAAATACATACGCCTTTTCCCATTCCAAATCTCTAAGAAAAGGCCTAGCAACTCTGGCAGTTTTAGATTCAGCACTTTCTTTTAGTTCAATTTTACAAAAATTAATGTAGAAATAAAGATTTCCCGGCATCCATTTACCTTCAAACCAATATCCTTCAATACATCTTCTTTTTAAATCTTTCCAATAACTCTTAAAGGAAATACTTAGAGGATTTAAAGTGATAATATCATGAATAAAATGTTTATTGGATACAAATTTTTCATGTTTATGTTCATCTTTGTATTCTATTTCATTATTCTTTTTGCTTATTTTTTTCTCTTTCATCTCTAAGTCTCCTAAGTCTTGCTATTCTTTCTTGTATTAATTTTCTTCTATTTGGTTTTACACTAAATAATCCTATGTATTGAAGTCTTATTTGAGCATCTTCTCCTTTTTGAATAATGTATTTACAAAAATCAAACTGAGATTCACATACTTTTCGTACAACATCTATATCCAAATCGTATTTATCTGCTATTTTTTTATATTTACGTATATGATTCAGCATATTATATTTCGTTAGAATCTGTCATTGAAATTTGTCCTCCTCCTTTAGTTCTTCCTTCTCCTTCCAAATCTTCTTTTTCTACTAACTTTAAAGCTGCATCATATAGGTCATATACCTTTTTAGAATCTGCTAAAATCTTATCAATTATAGAAGCTGTATTTCCTATCCATCCTCCTCTTTCAGTAGGTTCTCCGATAGTATACGGAGTATTACTTAAGAATTTAGCTCTTTCTTCAATTTTACTTTCAATATCTCTTAAAGCTCTTCTTGCTGTAGTATCTTGAAGTTTTATATAAAATAATTTCAAATTATCTACTTCTGCTTTATTGTTAATGTAATAATTCTTATCTCCATAAAAATCAGTAAATATTAAATTTATTTTACTATCTACTCCTTCTTCCGGAAGATTGAAAAATTTAGAATTCCTATCCCATATTAAAGCTATACACCACATCAATTTAGAAGACTTTATTTTTCCTTTGCTTGTGTCTTTTTGATAAAGACTCTTTATAGGATCTACTGCTGCTAATTGAATATGTTCTTCCCAGAAATTAGTTTCCGGACTAAAGGTTTCGATTATTCGCATATTTCAAATTTATATATTATTTTGTTTTTAATCAAACATTTCAATCTTAACCATATATAAATACTATAATTTTTCCAAGTCAACCTAGAAGGTTCTATTACTATTTTACAACCTTTCCGTTTGGTTTTTGGCACGTACTTTATTTTACAAAACATAATATTAAGTTTTATAGTTCTTTAGTATATTTATTATCAATATCAAACACCCATCCTTCAAAATCTCATGGATATGTTTCTACTATCTTCATTTTTTACAATCTCTTTTTTAAATTTATTGATATTTTCAAAGAAATCTTCATCAATTACTCCACAATAGTTATGTACTTTGTTTATAGTATAATTAAATGAAATTCCTACCAAATTATTTTGAAATTTAGATATAAACAAGTTTAGTCGCTCTTCTTTGTCTTTTACTAAAATTAATCCTGTATGATCGCTTATTATTTTAAATCCTGTATTTAAAATATCATTTAGCGTAATTATAATTTCTTTCTCTTCTTTTTTCATATTACCATTTTCCTTTAGGACATTTACAATCTTCTTCTGTACAATATACTTTTAAATCTACAAAACAACCACATCCTCCTTTTTTACGAGAGCATCGTTTTTTATTTTTAGTTATGAAAGCACAATTATGACAAATCTTCAACCTTCTTTGTGCTTCCGTTTCTAAGTTTTCTGGTAGCTTCTTTACCGAACTCAACGTTTTGTTTATGGATGCGTT
>CAYNHA010000272.1:0-3379 GCA_964397035.1 uncultured Verrucomicrobiota bacterium | reverse complement strand
CCTCGGGATGTGAATTCGTCGTTCGATCCGCAGATCGTCAAGAAGCGACAGCGCCGCCTCACGGGTATCGATGAGATCGTCTTGTCGTTGACGGCAAAGGGATTGACTGTTTGGCTGGAGTAATCGGTAGCGGGTGTGTGGCGAAGTGGTAGCGCGGGCGCGGGGATCTGGTAGCGGTTCCCCGCGCCCGCGTTTCTTATTCGGTTTCGGTGTGGTGGCCGTGTCGGCGCATGTTGGGTCCGTCGAGTTGGACGAGTTCTGCGGTGGAGACGATGCGGTTGAGGATGGATTCGGCGATGACGGCGTCGTGCAGGGATCGGTACCAGTCTTCGGGGTCGAATTGGCTGGTGACAACGGTGGATCCGCGGCCTTCTCGGGCGGCGAGGATGTTGAGCAACTCGGCGGCGGTGTCACCGGTGATCGGGGTGGTGAGGAAGTCGTCGAGGACGAGCAGCTCGCAGGTGTGCACGCCGGTGAGGAACGCCAGCCGTTGGGTGTCGTGGCGTTGGTAGACGGCGAGCTGGTTGGCCAGGTCGTCGAGACGGAAGTATCTGGCGGTGTAGTCGCGTCGGCAGGCGGCGTTGACCAGGGCTTGGGCCAGATAGGATTTGCCGACGCTGGATTTGCCGAGGATCACCAGATTGTTTGTGCGGTCGATCCACCGGCACGCGGCGAGGCGTTCGATCAAGTCGCGGTTGAGGTTTCGCCCGTCGAGGTAGTGGATGTCTTCGACGCAGGCGGCCGGGTTCGGTGTGCGGGAGGCTTTGAGCAGCTTGAGCACTCGCCGCTCGGTGCGGGCGGTCGTCTCCTGCTCCAGGGCATGCCGGATTTTCTGGGAGAAGCTCCATTGGTCGCAGGCGGGGTCGTTGGCGATCTCGATGACGGCTTCGCCGAACGCGGTCATCCGCAGTTTGGTGAACAGCGGCATGTCATCGACGCTGAGGTGCTGGTCATTCATCGCCGGGCTCCCGCCGCGGCGTCATCGCCACCATCGTCAGTGCGTCGATCACCGGTGGTGAGCGCGTCAAGGCTGAACGCTTTGGCCCCGGCCAGGTGCGCGCGACTGGTGTCGCGGCCGCCGGTCCCGGCGCGAGCGGCACTGGCCGTGATCCCGCCGCCACCTCCTCCGCTGCTGGTGGTGGGGCGTTGGCCGGCGTCGGCGCGCAGCGCGCTGATGCGGTGCTTGACCGCGGTGTAGGTGATCAGCCGGTGCGGGTCTTCATCGACGAGCTCCCGGCAGGCCGCTTCGAGCAGGATCCGGTTTCTGCTGGCGCGTTTGCCCAGGTCCAGGATGTTCATGCACGACCGGTACCCCTGGGCCTCAATCGCCTTGCCGTCGAGCAGCCTCGTGAGCGCGGCCACCGTGGCGGGGCCGACCTTGGCCCCCTGGCGCAGGAAGTACCCGCGGGTCCACAGCCCGGCCACCGACTCATAGTGCGGCGGCGCGTGTTCGGGGTCGGTGACATAGCCATTGCGGTGCCGGCCCTGTTGATGGGCGGCGATGATCTGCCCGTCGGCGAGCACCTCGATCGCGGTGCCGATGATCCGCACGTCCACACCGCGGCCGGCGAACCGGTAGGGCACCGAGTACTTGATGGTGTCGAGCTGGATATGCCAATCCCGGTGCACCTTGGCCTTGCGCCAGGTCACCGGCTCCCACCGCTGCACCGGCAATGCCATGAGCTCATCCCGCTCATGGTCGTCGAACCAATCACGCCGAGACCGCGGCTCCCCGCGAAACGGTGTCCGGTCATTGATCGCCTCGACCTGGGCGGCGACCGCGTCGTTGAGGTCATCGAGGCAGGCGAACATCCGGTCGGCCAGGAAGTGGATCACCCAGTTGGTGATGACCTTCACCCCCGCTTCGGCGTTCCCTTTGTCCCGCGGGCGATTTGAGCGTGTCGGCACCGCCGCGGCCCCGTAATGGGCCAGGAAATCCGCATACGAGGCGTTGACGTCCCGGGCCCGGTCGGTGCGGCTGATCTGGTTCGACGCCGTCGAAGCGTTGTCCGGGACGATCACCTGGGCGACCCCGCCGAAGTACTCGAACGCCCGCCGATGCGCATCGCACCAGGCGGGCTGTTTCTCATCGAGGTAGCCGTAGGCGAACACCATGCCCGAGAACGGCAACGTCGCCACGAACACCGCCACCGATGTCACCGCCCGGGTGATCGGATCGGTGACCTGCATCGTCGTGCCCGCCCAATCGACCTGCATCGTATGCCCCGGCACGTGGGCGATCGGCAGCGTCAGATCACTGGCCCGGACGTGCTCGGTGACGATCCGGCAGAACCGCTCATACCCGTAGAACCGAGCACCCGGGGCGGCATCGGATTTCAGGTACTGACCCCAAAGCACCTTCAGCGGCGGCTTCTTACGACCCAGCCGCGCCGTGACGACCTTGTCGATATCCACCGGCACGAACTCGCCGGCCACGTTCTTGCGGCCATCGGCGAAGAGCCGATCCAGATCCTCGGCCGACAGCGCGGCGACCTGCTCGGCGGTGCTCAGCTGCTCGTCGTCGAGCACCCGCCGGGCCCGGGCGATCGCCCGATGCGAACACCCCGCCATCGCCTCGATCTGCCTATAGGCCAGCCCCTGCACCAGCAGGCCCATCACATACCGGTAATCCGTCATCCGCAGAAGATCCCTCTCGCTTGCCGCGACCCCTGCGGTCACGGATGAAAGCGATCCTCCAAAGCGCTACCAGATACCCGCGCCACTGCTACCGGATAGTTACACAGGCGCTATCAGAAGCGCCGACCTAACACCGTCAGAACGATCAGCTACGCCGCCAGCCTCCTGACGCTGTCGATCGCTTACTACTTCAACGCGTCTTTGATATCGACGACGGTTCTCAGCGGCGATCTGGCAAGCACGATCAACGTCAGCCCCGTCAACGTCATTCTCGTGCTCGGCTTCGCCCTGGCATTCCTCTTCCAGCCAGTCAAACGCTTCTTCGACAAGGTCACTGACGGCATCTTCTATCGAGACCGCTACGAGGTTGAAGATTTCTTCGCCCGGTTCGGCGAGTTGCTGACCTCAGCGGCGGACCTCCGCAGCCTCCTTGAACGCGCCTCGATCGAACTCGTGGCGACGTTCAAGATCGAGCAGGCATTCTTCCTGCTTCACCGTTCAGAGGGAGTCATTGAGCGTCAGCTGTCCGCTGGCACCTCCGGGCATGCGCAGCTGACGTCTCGTGATGCCGGCCGACTGGACGACTACGCAGCCAGCTCGCCGGCGAGCGTGATCTTCACCGATCTGCTCGACGACGAACACGGTGCTCTCAAGCGAATGCTTCGGCACCATCGCATTGTGCTGGTCATGACGCTGCGGCATCAGGGCGCGATCTTTGGGTACGTCGCGCTGGGCAACCGCT
>CAYNHA010000271.1:0-6708 GCA_964397035.1 uncultured Verrucomicrobiota bacterium | reverse complement strand
AAAAAATGTTTCCACACTGTGGAAAAACGGCGATGGACATCCATTCCGCGGCCGCGCACAGAACATGCCTGCCTCGATTTCCTCTTTCAGGCGAGGTGGGGGTTGGGTATCCTGCACGCCATGAAAGACACGATGAAGGCGGTTCAACAGTGGGACGCGGCAGGGCTCCAGAGCGCGGAGGCCCTTCTGGTGGGCGTCCAGCATTCCTCGCCGAGGCCGGCCGGGGCCCGGCTGGCCGTGAACGAAAAGGGCGAAATGGCCGGCGCCGTTTCCATGGGGTGCGTGGAAAGCGATTTGCGCGAACACCTCCTCCAGCTTCTTCATGGGGATGGCCCGGCACAAATGCTCCATTATGGTGCCTCCTTCGGTGCGGCGTTGGAAGTGGGACTCTCCTGCGGTGGCGAAATCGATGTGTGGCTCCGGAGACACGATCCCTCTTGCCCGGCGTGGAAAGCGATCTGCGCACTCCCGGCCGACACCCGGGCCATGCTGCTGACGCGGCTGGACTCCACTTCATCGCAACTGCTCCTGCATCCCGGCGACCCGGCCCCGACAACCGCGCTGGAAACCGCGCTGGCGCCTCTATGGGTCCGCGGCGGTTCCATGAAAATTCAACTCGAAGACCAGGTTTGGTTTGCCGAACGGATCGCGCCCGCGCCGCTCCTGCTGATCGTCGGCGCCTCGCCCATCGCCGTGGCGTTGTGCGATCTGGCATCACGGACCGGTTTCCGAGTGGCCCTCGTTGATCCGCGCCGGGACTTCGCGCAAGCCAGCCTGTTTCCCGCCGCCGAACGCGTCATCCATGCGTGGCCGGAAGAGGGCCTGGCCGAAGCGGGAATGGACAAACATAGCTTCGTGGCCGTGCTGGCGCATGATGAGAAACTGGATGTGCCTGCGCTGGAGGCCGCCCTCCGGACCCGCTGCCTTTATATCGGCTTGCTGGGCAGCAAAGGCACCCAGGCCAGGCGGCGAGAAAAGTTGGCTGAAGCCGGCTTCACCCCGCAGGAAATCGCCTCCATCCACGGACCCATCGGCATCAAAAGCATCGGCGCGCTGGAGTCCACGGAAATCGCCGTCTCGATCCTAGCGGAATTGATCGCCGTGAGGAGGTCAGGCCGTTCCCTCGCCGGCGGAGGAACCCCATGACCCCGCCCGCCGCCGCCTTTTCCTGTCCCCGCTGCGGAAAGCCCTTTCCCATGGAAGATGTCAACGTGTCCAAGGACATGGCCTTGTGCCGGGAATGCGGATATTCCGGCCCCTTTCTCACCGTCTCGGCAATCCCCCGCCTGACCGACGAGGAGATAGCGAATCCGCCCAAAAGAGTGACCTTGAAGCGGGACTTCGGCGATTCCCTCTCCATCGTTTGCCGCCCGAAAAGAACCGCCCTGTGGTTTCTGATCCCGTTTGCAACCATCTGGTCGGGAGTCTCGATCGGCGGCATCTACGGCATGCAGATCGTCCAGCGCGATTTCAACCCGCTGCTGAGCGTGTTCGGAATCCCCTTCCTGCTGGGAACGGCCGGCCTGCTGACCGCGATTTTCTATTTGCTCTTCGGCCACACCACCATCACCTTGTCCAAGGATCACGTGAGGGTCTTCACGGGCCTGTTCGGCAAGGGTCGCATCCGCGAAATGCAGTGCGAAAAGGGAACAGTGGTTTCCATCGAAAAATCGGATTTCCGCGTGAACGATGTTCCCCAATCCGAGATTGTGTTGACGAGCGGTGGGCGGACATTCAAATTCGGTTCCATGGTCTTGCCCACGGAAACCCTCCCGTACGTGGCCGCGGTCCTTCAGCGGGCCAGCCACGGCGGCGGACAGGAACGGATGAAATGAACCGGATTGCGGAAAATCTCGAAGCCGTCCGGAACCGGATCGCCGCCGCCTGCGCGCAGGCCGGACGTGCGCCGGAAACCGTTCGCCTGCTGGCGGTGTCAAAAACCCATGGTCCCGAAGCCGTGCGCGAAGCGGCCGCCTGCGGACAGGTGCTCTTTGCCGAAAACCGCGTACAGGAAGCCGCCGCCAAGATTCCGGATTGCCCCGGGAACCTGCAATGGCATTTGATCGGACACCTTCAAAGCAACAAGGCAGCCCTGGCCGCCCGGCTTTTCGACTGGATCCATTCGGTGGATTCGGCCCACATCCTGGAAACGCTGGATCGCCAGGCCGCCGAGGCCGGCCGAACCTTGAACGTGCTGGTGCAGGTCAACGTGTCGGGCGAACGCTCCAAATCGGGACTGGCGCCCGAGGCCGTTCTGCCCGTTCTGGAACAAGGGAACCGCCTGCACCACGTGCAAATCCGGGGCCTGATGACCATCCCGCCGCTGGCGGAAGACGCAGAAAAGGCTCGCCCCTGTTTTCGAAAGCTGAGAGAACTGCGCGATTCCTGGGCCCGTCAAACCGGTCTGGACCTGGCCGAACTGTCGATGGGCATGACGCACGACATGGCCGTGGCCATCGGCGAAGGCGCCACCTTTGTGCGCGTGGGCACGGGAATTTTTGGTGCGCGGGAAGTGCCCGCCACGGGAGCGAACGAAACATGAGAAACGAACGAATTGCATTTCTGGGCGGCGGCAACATGGCCGAGGCCATTCTGGGCGGACTCCTGGAGGGAGAGGTCTCTCCCGCCAAGAACCTGGTGGTTTCCGACGTGTCCGCTGACCGCCGCAACCACTTGCTGAATCGCTACGGCATCGATGTGACGGACGACAACACCCAGGCCCTGCGCGGCGCCGATGTCGTGCTGCTGGCCGTGAAGCCCCAGCAGGTGGCCGAAGTCTTCGCTTCCGCCAAGGGTGCTTTTACCAAGCACCAGCTTGTGGTCTCCATCTGCGCCGGAATCCCCACCTCGGCGCTGGAAGCCCTGTGCCCCGCGCGGGTGGTCCGGGTCATGCCCAACCTGCCCTCCCTGGTCCGCCGCAGCGTATCGGCCATCTGCGCCGGTTCGCGTTCGACGGCGGCCGATCTGGATGTCGTGGAGGCTCTGTTTGCCGCCGTGGGCGTCGTGGTGCGGCTGCCCGAAGGCAAAATGAATGAAGTGACCGCCCTGAGCGGCAGCGGCCCCGGATATGTCTTCGCCTTCATCGAGGCGCTGGAAGCCACCGGCATCGCCATGGGCATCGAAGCCTCCATGGCCCGGAAAATGGCCATTGAAACCGTGCGCGGCGCGGCCGAACTCGCGGCGCAAACGGGCGAGGATCCGGCGGAACTGCGCCGCCGCGTCAGCTCCAAGGGCGGCACCACGCTGGCCGGTCTGGCCGCCATGGAGGCGGGCGGATTTTCCGAAGCCGTGGCCGCCGGCATGAAGGCCGCGCGGGACCGCGCGGCGGAATTGGCAAGGTAGCCCCATGTGGAGGAACAAACAATCCACGAGCCGCCCGCGCCCTGTTTCGGGGGGATGGCGGGTCCTGTGGTCGCTGCTCTGGAGACTCGCGCTGGCGGCCCTGCTGGTTTACGGGGTCCTCCAGTTGTTCGTGCGGACCAATTATTTCCGCCTGCGTGTGGAGGCCGAACTCTCCCGCATGACCGGAATGGAAATGCGCGTCGGCCGCATCCGCGCCACCGAATCGCTGAACCTCAAGCTGCGCGATGTCATCAGTGTTTCCAAGGATGCCGGCCTCGAAGCCAGCACGGTGCGCATCCGCTGGCGCTGGTTCCGCCCCGAAGGCGTTTCCATGCTGGAATCCCTGCGCATCGACGGCCTGTCCCTCACCTTTGCCCCGGATGAAAAGGGCGTGATCCAGCCCGCCTTCCTCGGCCGCATGTCCCGCATGATCCTGGATTCCTCCGGAGCCGGCTTGGAGGACATCCAACGAGAAGCCGCCCTCCCGGCGAAAACGGACAAGCCGGACGTGGACAGCGCCAACACCTCCCCCTGGATGAGCGGCCCGGTGGAAATCCGCTGGGCATCGGCCCGCTGGCAGGATGCGGCCGGCAACATGCTGGCCTCCGCCTCCAATCTGGAGCTGGCGTGGATGTCGATGGCCCTTCCCAACGGCGGGCAGGTCTCCCACGTGGATTGCCGCGCCGGCGAAGTGAAACTCGCCAACGGAGCGCGGATCACCGGCCTGCACGTGGAGCTCATCGATGCCGGCGACCGCCAGTTCCTTGTGAATCTCGACGCCTCGGACTGGGGAACCACCCCTCCGCCCCGCTCCCCCGAAACCGAATTCCGCGAAATGATGGATGCCATGGATTAAGTGAGCTGCGGGGTTGCATTTTTCGGGGAGATGGGGTAGAACACGCGCCTTGTTCGGATGGTGGATATAGCTCAACTTGGTAGAGCACCAGATTGTGGTTCTGGCTGTTGCGGGTTCAAATCCCGTTATCCACCCCACTTTTTTAGGGGTTTTGCATTCATTTCGCGGTTGCTTGACAGGGCTCTTTTGTGTACGGTTTGCAGTTCTGTGGCCGGGTCTATCTCCCGGCGGAATTCGAAACGAATCGCAAGGAAAGGCATACGAGCATATGAAGGATGTTCCCGTCGCGGATGTGCGTAATTTTGTTTTGGTGGGCCACACAGGAAGCGGAAAGACCGCATTGATCGATTCCTTGCTCTATAAACTGGGGGCCAACGACCGATTGGGAAATCCGGGGGACGGGACCAGCATGGCGGACTGGACCGACGAAGAGAAAAATCACAAGATTTCGATGTGGGCCAAGGCATTCGATGCCGTATGGCGGCCCAAAGGCGGCAAGGCCCTGCGCCTGGTGATGATCGACACCCCCGGCTATGCGGATTTCTACGGCCAGGTGGTCGCCGCCACCCAGGTGGCCGATGCCGCCCTGATCACCGTGGATGCCACGGCCGGCGTGCAGGTGGGAACCGTTCGGGCCTGGAAGCGCTGCGAAGCTCTGGGATTGCCCCGCGCCATCGCCATCACGGGCCTCGACAAGGAAAACGCCGATCTGCAGGCCACCGTCTCTGCATTGCAGGATCTGTGGGGTGCCCGGTGCGAATTGGTGACCTATCCCTCCGATGACAAGAAGAGCATGCTCGATGCGCTCTCGGCGCAGGGCGACCGCGCCAGCGAAATCCGGGCGCGCCTGACCGATGTGGCCGCCGAATCCAGCGATGCCCTGATCGAAAAGGTTCTCAACGGCGAAACCCTGACCGCCGAAGAACTGTCCAGCGGCCTTCGCGCCTCCGTGACGCAGTTGAAGTTCATTCCCATTTTCGCCGTGATGCCCCGCCAGTCCATCGGGCTCGAAGAGCTCATGGCCGGGTTTGCGCGCCTGATGCCCAGTCCGCTGGACCGCCCGGCGAAGGACGCGGACGGCAAGGATGTGAATCCGGCGCCCGACGCCCCCCTCGTGGCGCAGGTTTGGCGCTCCATCAACGACTCGTTCGGCCAGTTGACCCTCGCCCGCATCTGGGGCGGCACGCTGAAGGAAAACAGCGAAGTGCTCAACGCCATGAAGGAGCAGAAAGAACGCGTCGGCACGGTGTATTTCCTGAACGGTAAGAAGCAGGAAACCGTTTCGGAAGCCCAGGCGGGCGACATCGTGGCGCTGGCGAAGCTGAAGGCCACCGGCCTCAACGACACGCTCTGCACTCCTGGAAAGACCGCCAAAATGGCGCCGATCGTGTTCCCGAAACCGGTCGTCTCGTTTGCGGTCACCCCGAAGAACCAGAGCGATGACGACAAGCTGGGCCAGGGCCTCCACCGCGTGGCCGACGACGACCCCACCATCCATGTCCAGCGCAACGATGAAACCCACGAACTGATCATCTCCGGCATCGGCGACGTGCAAATCGGATCCGCCATGGAGCGCATGAAGGCCCGCAGCAAGGTCGAAGTGGTCCTCAACACCCCCAAGGTGGCCTATAAGGAAACCGTGACCGCCAAGGGCGAAGGACACTACAAGCACAAAAAGCAATCCGGCGGCCGTGGCCAGTATGGCGAAGTCTATCTGCGCATCGAACCCATGAAGGCGGGCTCCGAAGATTGGTTCGTGGACGGCATTGTCGGCACCAGCATTCCCCGCAATTTCCTGCCCGCCATCGAAAAAGGACTGGTGGACGGCATGACCCGCGGCGCCCTGGCCGGCTACCCCGTGGTGAACACCATGGTCACGGTCTATGACGGCAGCTCCCACGACGTGGACAGCTCCGAAATCGCCTTCAAGATTGCGGCCCGCACCGCCTTCAAGGACGGCATGACCAAGGCCAAACCCGTTTTGCTCGAACCCATCATGACCATCCGCGTGACCATCCCGGGCGATTTCATGGGCGATTGCACGGGCGATCTGAACCACAAGCGCGGACGCATTTTGGGAATGGAGTCGGACGACGGCATGCAGGTCATCGTGGCCGAGGTGCCCCAGTCCGAAGTCTTCAAGTATTCGTCGGAACTGCGCTCGATGACGGGCGGCCGCGGATCGTTCTCGTTGGAATTTAATCGCTATGACATCGTGCCCTCCAATGTGGCACAGAAGATCATCGCGGAGGCGGCGAAGCATAAGCACGCCGAGGAAGAAGAATAAGTCGCGGATCAGCCGCGCGGAAAGAATAGTGGGATATGAGCGGACATAGTAAATGGTCAACCATCAAGCACAAGAAGGGTGCGGCCGACGCCAAGCGCGGCAAAATCTTCAGCAAACTGGCCAAGGAATTGACCATCTCGGCGCGGATGAGCGGCGGAGATCCGGGATCGAACATCACCTTGCGCACCATTTTGTCGAAGTGCAAGGCGGCCAACATGCCGGC
>CAYNHA010000270.1:0-15366 GCA_964397035.1 uncultured Verrucomicrobiota bacterium | reverse complement strand
CAAGCAGGGGCGCTTCCGCCAGAACCTGCTGGGCAAGCGCGTGGACTACTCGGGCCGCTCCGTGATCGTGATCGGCCCCGGCCTGCGCATGAACCAGTGCGGCCTGCCGAAGAAGATGGCCCTGGTGCTGTTCGAGCCGTTATCATCCGCCGCCTGAAGGCGATGGGCCTGGTGCACACCGTGCGCAGCGCCAAGAAGATGATCGAGCGCGAGGAGGACCAGGTCTGGGACATCCTCGAGGAAGTGACCCGCGGGCACACGGTGATGCTGAACCGCGCGCCGACGCTGCACCGCCTCTCGATCCAGGCGTTCGAGCCGGTGCTGATCGAAGGCGAGGCCATCCGCATCCATCCGCTCGTCTGCACGGCGTACAACGCCGACTTCGACGGCGACCAGATGGCCGTGCACGTGCCGCTGTCCATCGAAGCGCAGATGGAAAGCAAGCTGGTCATGCTGGCGCCGAACAACATCTTTTCGCCGTCGAGCGGCAAGCCGATCACGACGCCGACGCAGGACATCGCGCTGGGGTGCTACTACCTGACGCTGGATTCGCAGCAGGAACGCCTGCGCGCGCGCCAGCCGAAGGTGCCGGGGACCATCGAGCATCTGCCGATCTTCGGCGACGCCCAGGAAGTCCATACGGCCTGCGACGAGGGCGTCCTCGGCGTGCACGACCGCATCCGCTTCAAGAATCCGGACCACCAGGTCGAGACGAAGTACGGGGTGAAGGACCTTTCGGTCATCACCACCACGGCGGGCCGCGTCTTCTTCAACGAAATCTGGCCGCCGAGCATGGGCTTCTTCAACGCCCCGGTGCCGAAGAAGAAGATCGAGGAACTGATCCGCCAATGCTACCAGGTCGCCGGCCACGAGGAAACGGTGCGCACCCTGGACCGCGTGAAGGATCTCGGGTTCGAATACGCGACGCTGGCGGGCTTCTCGGTCGGCATCGTGGACATGATCGTGCCGGAAGCGAAGGCCAAGACGGTCGACGCCGCGCGCAAGTCGCTCGCCGAAGTCGAGGCCCAGTACCGCAAGGGCATCATCACCGACGGCGAGCGCTACAACAAGATCATCGACATCTGGACCCACGCGACCGACGAGATCGCCGGCCAGATGTTCCGGGCGATGGAGTTCAACGAATCGCGCGCCGAAGTGAACCCGCTGTTCATGATGGTGGATTCCGGCGCGCGCGGCAACCGGCAGCAGATCCGCCAGCTGGCGGGCATGCGCGGACTGATGGCCAAGCCGTCGGGCGAAATCATCGAGCGGCCCATCTTGGCGAATTTCCGCGAAGGGCTGAGCGTCCTGGAGTACTTCATTTCGACGCACGGCGCGCGCAAGGGTTTGGCCGACACCGCGCTGAAGACGGCCGACTCCGGATACATGACCCGCAAGCTGGTCGACGTGTCGCAGGATGTGATCGTGGTCGAGCAGGATTGCGGTACGCTGAACGGCATCGAAGTGCATGCGATCATGCAAGGGGACGAAGAACTCGTTCCTTTGGCGCAGCGCATTTTCGGCCGCACGGCGGTGGATGACATCCGCGATCCGCGCACGGGCGAGATCATCGTCTCGGCGGGCTACGAGATCGACGAGAAGGTGGTGGAGAAGGTCCGCCGGGCCGAACTGGAAAGCGTCAAGATCCGCAGCGTGCTGACGTGCGAGTCGAAGCGAGGAATTTGCGCCAAGTGCTACGGCCGGAACCTGGCCAACGGCAGACAGGCTGTTTTGGGCGAGGCCACGGGCATCATTGCGGCGCAGTCCATCGGCGAGCCGGGTACGCAGCTGACGATGCGGACGTTCCATATCGGCGGTACGGCCCAGAGCGCGTTCAAGCAGCCCGAAATCATCGTCAAGCACGACGGTGTCCTGAAGTACGAGGAACTGTACACGGTGCAGGGGCCCGACGGAAACAACATCGTGCTGAACAAGAACGGCATGGTGGGATTGTACGACAAGGATGGCCGCGAGCTGGAACGCCACACGGTGGCCTTGGGCAGTATCCTGGCGATCGCGGATGGCGCGCCCGTCAAGAAGGGCGCCTCGGTGGCGAAGTGGGATCCCTACAACGTGCCGATTCTGAGCGAGTTCTCCGGCGTGATGGATACCAAGGACTTCATCATTGGCGTGACTGTCCGCAAGGAAGTGGATGAGGCCACGGGAATGGAAGACTTGGTGGTCTTGGAGCACCGGGATGAAATCCATCCCCAATTGCTCATTCGAGATGCCGCGGATCCGAAGAAGGTGCTGGGTTCGTACACGGTTCCGGCCGGTGCCCACGTGGTGGTGGACAAGGGCGAGAAGGTGTATGCCGGCGAAGTGATCGCCAAGACGCCGCGCAAGCAGGCCCGAACAAAGGACATCACGGGTGGCTTGCCGCGCGTGGCCGAATTGTTCGAAGCCCGCAAGCCGAAAGATGCGGCTGAGATCGCCAAGATCGACGGTATTGTCGAAATGGGCGGAAATGCCCGCGGTCGCCGCAAGCTGCTGGTGCGCGATGCCATCACCGGAGATACCGAGGAACATTTGATTCCGTTGAACAAGCACATCGTGGTGTATGCCGGTGACCGCGTGAAGAAGGGCCAGCCGCTGACGGAAGGTCCGGTCGTGCCCCAGGAAATCCTGGAGGTTTGCGGTCCCCAGGAGCTGCAGGAATATCTCGTGAACGAAGTGCAGGAAGTCTATCGCCTGCAAGGCGTGGAAATCAACGACAAGCACATTGAGATCATCGTGCGCCAGATGCTCCGCAAGGTTCGCATTGCGGAACCCGGTGACACGGGATTCCTGTGGGGCGAGCAGATCGAGAAGCAGACCTTCCTGGAAGTCAACCGGCGCGTGGCCGAGGAAGGGCGCAAGCCGGCCGAAGCCACCCCGTTGCTGCTGGGCATCACGAAGGCGTCTCTCGAGACCGAGAGCTTTATTTCGGCGGCGTCCTTCCAGGATACGACCCGTGTGTTGACCGATGCGGCCACGCTGGCCCGCGTGGACAACCTGCACGGGTTCAAGGAAAACGTCATCATGGGCCATGTGATTCCGGCCGGGACCGGTTTCTCGATGTATCGCAACATCAAGCTGGTTCCGCTGGCGGAGCCGATCGCGGCCGAGGAGTTGCTGGGCGACCAGTTGCCCACCTTGGCGGCGGCGGATTCGGCAGACGCCTGATGATCCCCGCCGGGGCTCTTGCCCCGGCTGGATCTCTCCGGCCCGGCAGTTCCTGCCGGGCCGTTTTTTTTGTGCAAGAGGTAAATCGTTTCATGCCTGGGAAAACACTGTCATTTGCTTGACAAACCGGGGGGAGGGGCAGATGATCACGCAGATTTTTTCACGCCGGTGTGGCGTGGCTTGGATTTAATAAAAACAAGCCCAACAGGGCTGTATCAACACGGAGAAAAACATGGCGAAAAAGAAGTATGTGTATTTTTACGGCTTCGGCAAAGAGAACACCGAAGGCGATGCGACGATGAAGGCGTTGCTGGGCGGCAAGGGCGCGAATTTGGCGGAAATGGCCAACGCGGGGCTGCCTGTTCCCGCCGGCTTCACGGTTTCCACCGAGGCTTGCGCCTATTATTCTTCGCACAACAATCAGTATCCGGACGGCATGCTGGAGCAGCTCAAGTCCCAGCTCAAGAAGCTCGAGTCCAAGATGAAGAAGAAATTGGGTGACCCCAAGAATCCGCTGCTGGTTTCCGTGCGCTCCGGCGCGGCGATTTCCATGCCGGGCATGATGGACACCGTGTTGAATCTGGGCCTCAACGACAAGTCCGTCCTGGGCTTCATCGAGAGCACGCAGAATCCCCGCACGGGCTGGGATTGCTATCGCCGTTTCATCGACATGTTCGGCAACGTGGTGATGGGGCCGACGACCGGTCTGGACCACCATGATTTCGAAGTGGAGATGGATGCGCTGAAAAAGAAGTACGGCGCCAAGGAAGACACCGACCTGACGGCCGACCAGCTCAAGGAGCTGTGCGAGATCTACAAGAAGGTCTACCAGAAGAAGGTGAAGAAGCCTTTCCCGCAGGATCCGATGGAGCAGTTGCTCCTTTCCGTGAATGCCGTGTTCGGAAGCTGGAACGGCGAACGCGCGATCAAGTATCGCCAGATCAACAAGGTGACGGGACTGCTGGGCACGGCGGTGAACGTTTGCTCGATGGTCTATGGCAACATGGGCGACGAATCCGGAACGGGCGTGGCTTTCACGCGCGACGGTTCGACCGGTTCCGAAGAGCCGATGGGCGAATACCTGATCAATGCCCAGGGCGAAGACGTGGTGGCCGGCATTCGCACGCCGAAGCACATCGATGAGATGCCCAAGGAAAAGAGTCCGATCTGGGCGAAGGCGCATGCCCAGTTGCGCACGATCATGAAGAAGCTCGAAGAGCACTACAAGTATCCGCAGGACGTGGAATTCACGGTCGAGCAGGGCACGCTCTGGATGTTGCAGACCCGAAACGCCAAGCGTTCCGGCATGGCCGGCGTTCGCTGGGCGGTGGAAATGGCGACCGGCAAGGATTTCTACACGGGCAAGCCCCAGAAGAAGATCCTGAAGCCCGACGAGGCGATTGCGACGGTGACGGGGTCGGATCTCGAGCAGTTGCTGTTCCCGATCTTCGACATCGCGGCCGAAAAGAAGGCGGTTGCGCTGACCAAGGGTTTGCCTGCGGGTCCTGGCGCCGGCGTTGGCAAAATCGTGTTTGACGCGGCGACGGCGGAAGCGGCTGTCAAGGCGAATCCCTCCGAGAAGGTCATCCTGGTCCGCCACGAGACGAGCCCCGAGGATGTCGGTGGCATGTGGGCGGCGCAGGGCATTTTGACCAGCACCGGTGGCATGACCTCCCACGCGGCGGTTGTGGCTCGCGGCTGGGGCAAGTGCTGCATCGCGGGTGCGGGTGGCCTTTCCATCGACTACAAATCCAAGACGATCTCGGCCGGCGGCACGACGCTGAAAGAGGGAGATTGGATCAGCCTGAACGGTTCGACGGGCGTGGTCTACGTGGGCCAGATCCCGACCGAAGCCAGTCCGGTGGTGAGCGCGGTGGTGGGAGGCAAAAAGGATGCCCAGAAGCATCCCATTTACCTGATGTACAAGCAGATCAGCGACTGGGCCGACAAATATCGCAAGATTTATGTCCGGACCAACGCCGACAGCCCGAAGGATGCCTTGGCCGCCCGCGCGTTTGGCGCCGAGGGAATCGGCCTTTGCCGCACCGAGCACATGTTCTTCGAGGGCGACCGCATCTGGGCCGTTCGCGAGTTCATTTTGGCGGAAGATCTCAAGGCCCGCGAAAAGGCCTTGGTCAAACTGCTGCCGCTGCAACGGGGTGACTTCGAAGGTATCTTCAAGGCCATGGATGGATTTGGCGTGACGATCCGCCTGATCGATCCGCCCCTTCATGAATTCGTTCCGCAGGATGCGGCGGGTCAGGAAGAGATGGCCAAGCGCATGGGCACGACGGTCGATGTCGTGGCGGCGCGCGTGAAGAAGCTGCACGAGATGAACCCCATGCTGGGGCATCGCGGCTGCCGCCTGTCGATCACCTATCCCGAGCTGTGCGTCATGCAGACCCGCGCGATCATGGAAGCGGCCTGCAACGTCGCGAAGACCGGCAAGAAGGTGCTGCCTGAGATCATGGTTCCGCTCATCGGCACGAAGGCCGAGCTGGACTACTGCGCCGACATCATCCGCAAGACGGCGGAAGAGGTCATCAAGGCCAAGAAAGTCAAGCAGAAATACATGGTCGGCACCATGATTGAGATCCCGCGCGCGGCCCTCACGGCCGACGCCGTGGCGGAGAGCGCCGAGTTCTTCAGCTTCGGCACGAACGACCTGACGCAGATGACCTTCGGCTTCAGCCGCGATGACATCGGCTCCTTCCTGCCCGACTATCTGGACAAGAAGATCCTGCCGGTGGATCCGTTCCTGACGCTGGATGCTTCGGGCGTGGGCCAGTTGGTGGAGATGGCGGTCAAGAAGGGCCGTGCCACCCGTCCGGAACTCAAGTGCGGCATTTGCGGCGAACACGGCGGCGATCCCACCTCCGTCAAGTTCTGCTGCAAAGCGGGCTTGAACTACGTGAGTTGCTCGCCGTACCGCGTGCCGATCGCCCGCTTGGCGGCGGCTCAGGCGGCCTTGGGCAAGTAAAGAGGCCATTTCCGAAAGGATTTGACCTGCCTCCACCCCCGGGATTCCCGGGGGTGGATTTTTTTTTGCCATTATCCGGGGAAGGCCTGTTGATTTCGGGGGGGGATTTGCTACCGTGACGCGCATGAGATGGAATGCGGTTCAGATCAGTGTGTGGATGGGGCTTTGTCTCCTGCTTTTCGCGGGGTGCGGGCGCATTTCGGATGATCGGAGAGAGGCCCGGGACCGCTATCTCCGCCGCGCGGAAGCGGCCAAAAACGCACAGGACATCGATGGGGCCATTGCGTTTTGCGAAAAGGCCGTGCAGCGGCGTCCGGATTTGGCGCTGGCCCATCGGGAGCTGGGCCTGATGCTGGATAATTTCCGGCAGGATTACGTGGGGGCCATTTATCATTACCGGCGCTATCTGCAGTTGCGTCCCGATTCGGAGAATCGCGAAGCCATTGAACAGTTGATTCAGCATTGCCGGGTTTCCTTTGCCGCGCAGATCCAGGAAACGCCGGAGGAATGGAAGAACGATTTGCGCGCCCGTGATGTCCGCATCCAAAAACTGGAACTGGAGCTTTCCGATTTGCGGGCTGGCCGTCCACCGGCCCAGCCGGAAAAACGGCCTGTGCCGGAATCCAAGGCCATTCCGCTCCAGTTTTCCGCCCCTGCCGCGCCGACGAATGCCCCGGCCGTGCAGGTGCATATTGTCCAGGTGGGGGAGAACCTGGCGACCATTTCCACCAAGTACTATGGAACGCCTTCCAAGTGGAAAACCATTTTCAATGCCAACCGGGAACGTCTGTCCGACGCGAACAATTTGCGCGTGGGGACCCAGATTACGATTCCCAAGGAATAAACAGGAGCCACGGACATGGGAACCGATTTTTTTGACGAGGATTTGGTGCGCGAGCGCGAAGCCGCGCTGAAAATCAAGCTGAATGGAGAGGGCGGAGGCGCTCCCCGGGATGGTTTCATTCCATCTTCCAGGGATTTGCCGAGTCGTCCGGTTTCCGATCTGACGCTGACGCATCTGTCACGCCACAAGCAGGAGGTGACGGAGCAAATGGTGGACAAAACCCAGGAGCTGGACCGCCTGCGCGCCCGCCAGGAGGAGCTGGAAAAGGAGAGGAGAACCCTCGAAGAGATGCGCAAGAAGCAGGAGGCGTTCGATGCCGGGCGCCGGGAGCTGAAGGACCGGCTCAACGAGAGCCTTGTGCGCATGGAGAAAGAACGGTTGCAGTCCGAGCGCCTGTGCCAGTTGCTTGAGGAAACGCGCCGCTTGTTCCGCGAACGCCTGGATGAGGTGGAAACCCTGAACGAGTCGGAATGGTCGGACGAAAACCTGCTCGACGAGTTGAACCGGGCTCTGGTGCTGCTGGAAAACGTGAGGTCGGACTACAACAAGTCCATGGCCAAGATCGAGGCGATCCATCCGCAGTCGCCGGGTGTTGCCGCGGAGCATGCGAGCCCGCTGACGTTCGAGGATGCAGCCGGTTCCTCCCAGAGAACCTCCCAGGGTTTTTCGTACTGGTTCCGTTCCGGGTTTGCCTTCACGTTGCCGCTGATGGTGGCGATGGCGGTTTTGACGCTGGCCTGGATGCTGTTCTCCTATTTCTGGGGATAGAAGATGGCGAATTCCCGTAAACAGAACGAGTGGGAGCGGCGCCTGCGCGAGATCGAGCGCGAGAAGGCCCGGTTGCGCGAACAAGCGAAGGAGGTCCGGCGCTGGACGGATTCCGTTCCGGAGACGGACTTGCTGTCGCAGGAACCCAGATGGAGGGGGACGGCCACGCCCGACGTGAGGCGCGCCCAGGCGGTCTCGGGTTCCTATGGCATCGGGTTGGGCGGAGCGCAGGTGCTGGAAATGGATTCCGAGGATTCGCCGGAGAACGAGACCTCGCTGGATTTTTCTCCGGGACCGGATGGATTGGAGACCAAGCGGGTGGTGATGCCGCGGCTCCAGCGGACGGATCTGCTGCGGCCCGCGATCAGCGCGCAGATTCCAGCGAACAAGCTGATGGAACCCCAGTATGACCGGTTCCGGAATTATTTCGGAACGACGGGACTCAAGCGCGTGCGCGAGGCCCGCAAGGAACAGGGAAGCCAGCGCATCCGCGCGATCTTCATGATGGTCATGGTGCTCATGCTGGGTTTCATTCTGCTCAAGATGATCACATGAGCAGCGGAGGACCGGATCTCCAGACCGTAGTGCTGGAGACGACATGGGGAGAAGTGCGCATGGATGCGACGGCTCGCGGCGTGGTGGCTTGCCGGTTGCCGGAAGTGGAGTGTTCATCCACACCATTGAAGCTTCTCTGCATTCCGGTGGTTCCCTCGGTTTTGCGACAGGCGGTGGATTTTGCCTGTGCTGCGATCGAAGGGCGCAAGCCGGGAAAATGCCCACCGTTGGACGACAGGGTTCTCGCGTGCGCCACCGGATTCCGCCGCGCCATCTGGGCCGCGTTGCAGCGGATTCCCCGGGGTGCCACGTGCACGTATGCCGAGCTGGCCGGGCAGGTCGGGCATCCGCGGGCGGCGCGCGCCGCCGGGAGCGCGTGTGGTGCGAATCCCTTCCCGTTGTTTGTTCCATGCCACCGCGCGGTGGCGGCAGGGGGGCGTTTGGGCGGATTTTCGGCGGGTTTGGCATGGAAGATTTTGTTGCTGGCAGGAGAGGGAGTGGTGCGATGAAGGTGGCGGTGGCGTGCGGAGGAACCGGAGGACATGTATTTCCGGGGTTGGCAACGGCTCGTGAATTGCTGAGCCGGGGTCATGAGGTGACGCTGTGGATGACGGGGCGCGATACCGAGCAGTCCGCGCTGAGGGACTGGGACGGTCCCGTGGTGCAAGTGCCGGCCAGGGGATTCCCGTCCGGAATTTCTCTCCAATCGCTGCAAACGGGCTTCAAGCTTTTTCAGGCCATTCATCAATGCCGATCGGCCATGAAAAAGGACCGTCCGGACGTGTTGCTGGCGATGGGGTCCTATGCCTCGGTGGGTCCTTGCGGTGCCGCCCGCCTGCTGGGTGTGCCGATCGTGCTGCACGAGGCCAATGTGATTCCCGGGCGCACGGTTCGCCTGTTTTCGCGCCTGGCCGCGGCGGTGGCGACAGGCTTTGAGGAAACCCGGTACCACTTGCGCAAGGCCAGGATGACCAACGTGGGGATTCCGTTGCGCGCCGAACTGACGGAGGCCGCCCGCGGGCTGCCGCCGAGGGAATCCATCGTTCATGATCCTTTCCGTTTGCTGGTGGTGGGCGGGAGCATGGGAGCCCATCGGTTGAACGAGGTGGTGACCGAGACCCTGGCGCGTCTGCACAAGGGCGGAGTGCGAATTTCCGTTTCGCATTTGACGGGGCGGGATGACGAGGTGCCGGTGCGCGAAGCCTATCGCGCGGCGGGGGTGGAGGCCGATGTGGTGGCCTTCACCAAGTACATGGCCCCGCTGTACCAGGAGGCCGATCTGGCCATTTGCCGGGCCGGAGGTTCCACCTGCGCGGAGCTGGCCTACTTCGGGGTGCCCGCGCTTTTCGTTCCGTATCCCCGTGCGGCGATGGACCACCAAACGGCGAATGCCCGCGCGCTGGAAAAGCGCGGAACGGCGGATGTCGTGGCGGAATCCGATTTGACTCCCGAGTGGCTGGAGGGCTATCTGGCCCAAACCGTGCGGAAGCCCGAGCGCCTGGCCCGCCTGCGCGAAGCGGCGCATCGGGAGGGTGTGAAGGACGGCACCAGCGCCTTGGCTTCCCTGGTGGAGGCGTGCGCAAGGAAGCCATGACGACGCGGAATGGAACCGGTTGGCGCAACGAAATCCGGCGCTGGATCCAGACGCCGGGTTCGTCCGTGCACCTGATGGGCGTCGGGGGGATCGGGATGGCCGGAGTGGCGCGCCTGCTGGCGGGAAAGGGCCTGAAGGTGACGGGGTGCGACGGGGGGGCGCCGCGGACGATGGAATGGCTGCGCGCGTGCGGCATTCCGGCCGCGACGGGACATGGCGGAGCGCATCTCCGGGGCGTGGATTGGGCGGTTTTCAGCCCGGCCCTGCAGCCGGGACATGTGGAACGGGTCGCCGCGGAGCAGCTCGGGATTCCGCTGTATCGCCGGGGGCAGGTGCTTCCCGTGCTGGCGGAATCGTGGAAAACCATTGCGGTTTCCGGCACGCACGGCAAGACGACCACATCTTCCATGATCGCGCACATTCTCCGGGTTTGCGGCGCGGATCCCTCCTGGTGCATTGGCGGCGAGCTGCCGCCGGATGGCGCCCCGGCCGGAATCGGGCAATCGGAGTGGCTGGTGATCGAGGCGGATGAGAGCGATGGAACGCTGGCGCACTATTTTCCGGAAATCGCGGTGATCACCAACATCGAGTTCGACCACATGGAGCACTTTGCTTCGAAAGAGGCCATGGTGGATTGTTTCCGCGCGTGTGCCCGCCAGGCCCAATCCGTGGTCTATTGCGCGGACGATCCGGAAACCTCCCGGGTGGGCCGCGCGGTGGACGGCATTTCGTATGGGTTTTCGGCCAATGCGGATTTCAGCGCCGAAAGGCTGGTGCCTGGCAAGGAAGGCACTTCGTTTTCCGTTTGCGCCCCCGGCGGCCTTCGGTCCGCCGTTTTCTTGCCGGTTCCGGGGCGCCACAACGTCCTGAACGCGCTGGCGGCCTTGGGGGCATGCCGGAGGTGCGGCGTGGCTCTGGAGGCTTCCTGCGGGGCGCTGGGGACCTTCTCGCTGCCCCGTCGCCGCTTCGAGCCGGTGGCGGAGGCGTGCGGAATCCGGGTGCTGGCCGACTATGCGCATCATCCCTCCGAGATCCGGGCGCTGATCGATGCCGCCCGCCAGGCGGGCGCCGCGCGCATCTGGGCGGTTTTCCAGCCGCACCGCTACACGCGCACCTTGGCGCTGGGGGCGGATTTCCCCCCCGCCTTCGAGGGCGTGGCGGGGGTGATTCTGGCGCCGGTCTATGCGGCCAGCGAGCCGCCCCTGCCCGGCGGAACATCGGACGATCTACTGGCGCACTTTGAACGCCATGCCGGGGTGCCGGCGGAACTGGCCGTTGATCTGAAGGATGCTGCCGCCCGCGTGGCCGCGCGGTGGGCGTCCGGCGACTGGGTTCTGGTGGTGGGCGCCGGGGATGTGGAAGACATCGGGCCCATGCTGAAAAAACGGTTGGAAGGGATGGGGTAGGACGGTTTCCTATGGGGATGCCCCGATCCATTCCTCACAGAGGGCACGGAGGTTCACGGAGGAAATGGGGTTCCTCTGTGCAGGGAAAACTCATCAAAATCCTTCGATCCATTCAACGCAAGAGTTGCAAGAGATGCGAAAGAAACGCAAACGCCGACCCGAACAGGCATAATAAGCCAGAAGATTGCCTCTCCCGGAGCCACGGAGCGCACGGAGGACTCCTCTGAACCTCTGTGACTCTGTGAGAGGAATGTCTCTTCTGATCCGGATGGAGGAAGAGGGGGGAATCAGGAAGAGACGCCTCGCCCAGCGGTCGATCCCTGCCCGGAACCGATGGAAGGATGCAACAGGTCAGTGAAACGGGGATGAACCGTGCCAGCGGGCCTGGAGGGCGGAGACGAACGAATCGTCATCCATCGCGAGAATTTCGGCGAGGCGGGAATCGGTTTCGACCTGGGCCAGGGCGTACAGTTTTTTCGCGAGGCGCAGGTTGCGCAGCAGGTCGTGGTGGGCCAGCTTGGCGGGCATCAGGGGATTCAATTCGACATATCCCTTGTGGTGGGCGTTGCTTCCCAGATAGAAATCGCAATTGAACACCTTGATGCGGGAAGGAGCGAACGGGAGCAGGTCCAGGACGATGCGCTGGGCGGAGAGGGGAAAACCCATGAATACATGGGACGTATAGGAGGCATTGATTCGGGCCAGCGGTTTTCCGCAAGCGGCGTTCAGCAGATTGCACACATGGGCATGGTTGTGGACAACCGCCGCTTTCAAATCGCCCGCTGCAAGCGCGTTTCCGATTTCATGGCTACGTAGCCTGGCGAGCGCGTAAGTGTAATACGAAACGGTCGTTCTTTTGCCGCGCTGCGATGCCGCAGTTGTACCGCCCGACGGATTGGCCATGTTCATCCGGACCACGACGTCGAATGAATCAATTTCTTCGCCTTGTTCGAGGCCCACGTCGGCTCCGCCAACGAGGGCCACCGCCTTTCCCCGCACCAAGTCATCGAATGAGGAAGTGAATTGCGAGGGAATGGCCCGACGGATGTCGGGATCATTCCAGATGGAGAATGCCGACTTGGATGGACCGGTCACAAAGCGAAACGTGGCCAAATCCCAAAGTAATTCCGCTTTGCGCTGCGGACTCTTGGCGGCCTCGATTTCTTCCGCGAGAATCTTTTCAATTTCAGCAACACGGCCCAATTCCAACAAGGCCCCCAAGAGGTGGACCCGTTGCCGGATATACGGGAGAGATCCATCTGCTTCGATTTGCGCGGCGATATCCTTGAACGAATAGGCGAGGGGATAGTGTCCTTGCACATAGTGGTGAAAGAAAAGGCTGAGCCACCATTCTGCCGGAGGAGGGGATGGGGCTTGGGCCAATTCGTTTAGCCGGGTATGGCTTTCCTGCACAGGAACGTTTCCGGGCCATTGTTCGAGTTCATGGCGGAGACGGCACCATTTGACGGCATCGAAGGAGGAAAGCCGACGCTTGGCCATCTGGATGGCAAGGTCATCAATTTCATCGTGCTGGCCGATGAAACCGCAACTCGCCATTATTCTGCTGAACGCGAGGGGGTCATCGTACTGGATATTCCAGACTTGCCGCCAGCATTGTATCGACTCCTTCCAGTTCTGGGTGGTAAAACTGAGCTGGGCTTTTTCCTTCAGAAGAAGGGGCGAATGGGGATGGCGGGTCAGGCCATCATCCAGCGTCTGGGCCGCGCGGGAAAAGTCCAGAATTTTGCCGCAGGCATAGGCGAGGCGGGCATATGGATAGGCTGTCGCGCCCTTTTCCGCCGCAATGGATTTGGCCAATAACTCAATGGCTTCGGTCCATTTCTCCTGCGAGAGAAACACTTCCGCTGCCTGAAGCAACAGCTTGGCATCATCGGGATAACAGGCCAGTCCTTGCTGGGCAATGGATTGACCCTGCGTGAAATTTCCAGTTTTCCGGTATGCAAGAACAAATCGCGCCCACCCGCTGGGGGAAAGGGGATTCGAGCTTTCCCGGCAGGCGCGCTCAAAGAATTCTATGGCCATGGGCCAGTTTTCGGACAGCATGGCCAGTTCGGCGCGCGTGGAGAGGGTCGCCGCCTCCCCGTAGGATGCCGTGGCAATGCGAGTCACCCGGTCCGCTTCGGCGTGGTTGCCTTCTCTTGCATGGCGCAATGCAAGGTGGGACATGGCTTCCAGCGAGAGAACGATGCGGGATGAGGGAACATTGAGCGAGACCAGTTGGGCCAGGATGGAGTCGACGTACATGCTGGCAATTACCAAACGGTCAAATTGCATCCCGGAGATTTGCCTGGGCGAGAAAATCGGAAAGCCGTGCAGTGCTGTGCCCTGTTTTTTTTCGTCATTGTCGACAAAACCCAAAACCTGGACATGGGGATTCTTCGCCAGAAATGCCAGTTCCTTGAGGGCGGACTGTCCTGTGCCAAAGAGGATTGTTCGGATGAGTTGGTGTTGCATCAGGATCTCCATCGCAGGTCGTTCGGGACGAATAAGCAGGGTGCATGCCAAGCCTTCCATGGCATCCGGCTTGCTTGTTATGGCCGTTCACAAGGAGCGTGATCATGGCCGAACAGTTTGCGGAATTGATGTCTCGAACCTATCAACACGTCGTGGGATGGGGGACGGGCAGTTATTTTGATCAAATGGTTGAGGCCACGGAAAAGCAGATGTTGACCCTGCTGGTCGACAACGACAAGAGCAAGTGGGGTGGCTGCATTGCGGGAATTCCGGTTTGTTCGCCCAGTAAGCTGTTGGAATTGGATCCGCAAGAAACCCTGATCATTGTCTTCTCCTCGTTTTTCGATGAAATCGTTCCCACCATCCAGGCGTGCGGTCACATCCATTATCTGCCGGGTCGGGCCTGGGTTCAAATGCAGCTCCTACGGGTGGAAGAGGAATTGAAACGAGTGCCGGATGCATCGGGCACGCCGGAGTGTGCCGCCATGTTGCAATACAAGCGGGCCGGGTTGCTCAGGCGGGCGGGGTTTCGTTGGCAGGAGATTGAGGCGCTTGAGAAAGCCATTGAGATTCTTCCGGACCATGCCGAATGGCACTGGGAATTGGGTGAAGCCTGTGAGGCCATGAATCGATTTGACCAAGCGGCATCCGCATTTGCGGGCGCCATTCAGCACGAGTTGCCGGTGCCATCCGTTCATTTCTATCGGTTGGGTTTCGCGTTGGAATCGGCGGGTCGTATGGCGGAGGCCCAGGCGGCATACCGGAAGGCCATAGAACTTCATCCGTCCGCAACGGCCCGCCTGCTGGGCGTGGCCTTCTTCCATCACCGATTTAGCCGGCCGTCACAGGCCATTCGGTCATTGGAAAGCGAGATGGCGAAGCCGGGTGCGGACGCCTGCCTGGATTATCGTTTGGGGTTGGCGCACGAACGATGCTTCCAATGGAGCGAGGCTGTGGCGGCATATCGGCGTTCAACAAAAGCGGAACCGGAACGATTCTACTGGCACTACCGGCTGGGCTTTGCCTGCGAGCGGAGCGAGGCGTGGGACGAGGCGGCCAAGGCGTATTCACGGGCATTGGCGGGAGGCTGCCGGAATCGCCCCACGTGGCACTATCGATTGGGAACGGTGTTGGCCAAAGCCGGGCGTTTCGAAGAAGCCTGCCGTGCGTTTGCCCAGGCATTGCCGCCTTCCAAGCGGGTGATTCCGTTGCCTGCGAGTGCCTTTCCATTGTCCGTAGCCCGAATGCAGAAAGTTCTCAATCATGATTCCACTTCCGCCCTCGACTGGTATGGGTTGGGAGTGGCGCATGCCGCCGAAAAGGCGTGGGGCCCGGCGGCGCATGCCTTTGAAGAGGCGTTGGCCCGGGATGACCGACAGCCCCAAGGCGGATTCTATGGCTGGGGCCAGGCTCTTGCCGCCGCCGGGGATTTTGTGGCCGCTTACCGCGCGTTTGCGGGAATGTTTCCGCTTGGGCGCCCCTCCTTGGTCCCGTGCCGACGCGTGATTGATTCCGTGGTCTTGTACAACGAATGCCGGGAAACCATGCCGATCGAAAACCATACCATTTTGTATGAGTG
>CAYNHA010000269.1:0-16054 GCA_964397035.1 uncultured Verrucomicrobiota bacterium | reverse complement strand
CAGATAGGGCGGAACAGGCGTGCCGTAGACCTCCGTGGCCAATCTTCCCACGGCCATTTCCCGGGGGATGCCCGTGACGGCGCTGAACGCCCGGTTGCAATCCGTGATGCGGTAGTTCGAAGGCTGTCCCAGCGGGTCCGCCACCAGCTCGTGCAGCACGACCATTTCGGTCATCGACTCAAACAGAGCCTTCAGCTTCCCCTCACTTTCGCGCAGAGCCTCCTCCGCCCGAACGCGGTCCGTGACATCCTGGATTGTGCCGCGCGAAACCAGCGGATTTCCCTGCCCGTCGAAGTCGGACTCGCATTCCACGCGGACATACTTGATCCGGCCATCCTTCATCAGGAGCCGATGGTCGAGGCTGTAGTGCGCGGGATTCTTCAGCGATTGCTGGTAGACCGCATGGACCTTGTCCCGGTCGTCGGGATAAACCGCATCCAAAAAGGCCTCATAGGTGGCTTCAAACTGTGCGGGATCCCGCTCGAACAGGGTAAAGAGCTCCTCGGACCTATTCAGTTGCCCCGTCTTCACGTCCAGCGACCAGTCGCCGATGGCCGCCATCTTCTGCGCCATCTTCAGGCGGGCCTCGCTCTCGCGCAGCTCGCTCTCGGCGCGCTTGCGCGCGGAAATATCGCGGACAATGAGGAACAGCCCCTTCACAAAGGGATTGTGCAGCAGATTGCTCCCCGTGGCTTCCAGCCAAACCCACCGCCCCTCCTTGTGCCAATAGCGGTATTCCGAGCTTCCCCGGGCATCCGGAATGGGAACGCATGACTGGATCGTTCCCAGCGCGGCCGGACGGTCGTCCGGATGGATCAAATCCAGCGTGGATTCCATGTCCAGAATTTCCCGGGTGGAATACCCGACGATTTTTTCCACCTGGCCGCTCACATAGAGGGCCTTGCCGTGGATGTCGATGATCTGGGTGATGTCGCCCGAGTTGTGCACCAGCGTCCGGAAGCGATTCTCGCTCGCCCGGAGCGCTGCCTCCGCCTGCTTGAGGTCGGAGATATCGGAATGGACCCCCACCATGCGGGTGATGGCACCCTGCGCATCCCGGCGGGCGGCCTTCCCGTGCCCGCGAATCCACATCCAGGTTCCATCCTTGCGCAAAAACCGGAAA
This sequence comes from uncultured Verrucomicrobiota bacterium, assembly GCA_964397035.1. GTDB lineage: Bacteria > Verrucomicrobiota > Kiritimatiellia > CAIQIC01 > Lenti-01 > Lenti-01. Next base: position 14,931 of record CAYNHA010000269.1, on the reverse strand, counting down.
TCGATGTCGAACGTGTCAGCCTTTCCGGACAAGTAATCCTGAATGGCGCCCAAGCAACGCCCGATATCCTCCGGGTGCACCCGCCGGGACCATTCGTCGAATTCATGCGGAAATTCATCCGGCTCATACCCCGCCATGGTGAAATAGCGGGGATCGTAGAACACGCGACTCTCCGCCACGTTCCAATCCCACAAGCCCGCGCGCGCCGAATCCATGGCAACGGCCAGCCGCTCCTGGCTCAGACTCAGTTCCTCTTCCGCCTTTTTTTGCTCGGTGATATCGCGAAACTCCACCACGCGAACCATTTTTCCCCGGTAGGGGATTTGGCGAGCCTCCAGCCGGACCGGATATTCCTCTCCGTTTTTCCTCACGCCAATGGCCTCGTAGGGCTTTTCATACCGGGCCATGATCTGGCTCCGCACGAAATCCCGCGTCTTCTCCGAAATCAGCAGCAGCCCGTCCATTCCGATCAGTTCCTCGAATGGATATCCGGTGATGACCGACAGCCCGTTGTTGCAGTCCAGAATCAAGCCCTTGTCGTGGATGACAATTCCGCCAAACGACGCGTTGTGGAGGGCCTTGAACCGTGCCTCGCTTTCCTGCAGCGCCGCCAGCTGGCGGTTTTCCGCACTCTCCGCGCGCTCCTTCAGCGCACGGTTTTCCTCGCGCAGGGCTTCTACCTCCCGCTCCAGAACTTCAATGCTTTTCGTCATTCGCCTGCCCTCCGTTTTCCGGCCGTTCCCCGGCTTCCCGCCTCGCCCAGCACTTCCTGTAGTCTGGACGAGAGCCCCTTCAGCGTGAACGGCTTCTGAATGAAAGGAACGCCGGCATCCAGAATGCCCTGGCGAGCCAGCATTTCCTCCGAATGCCCCGACATGAACAGGCACTTCAAGGCGGGTTGGAGGCGGAAAAGGGCGTGGACCATATCTCGTCCGTTCATCTCGGGCATCACCACATCGGTCATCACCAGGTCGATGGAATCCGGATGGGCCTTGAACATCTCGATGGCTTCCTGCGGACGGGTCGTGGCCAGCACCTGATAGCCCTGGCGGACCAGCAGGCTCTTCACCATGTTCAGGATCGAAGGCTCATCGTCTACCAACAGAATGGTTGCATTGCCTGGTGTCATCGGTTTCTCCTCCTGCACCGTTGAAACAGGTTCCGCATGGGGATCATGCCGGGGCAGGTAAATGTCGAATGTGGTTCCCTTGCCCGGTTGGCTGCGAACCTCAATGAAGCCCTTGTTTTGCCGCACCACCCCGTGCACGGTCGCCAATCCAAGACCCGTGCCTTCTCCCACGCCTTTGGTCGTGAAGAACGGCTCGAAAATGTGCAGCAGAGTTTCCTCATCCATGCCGCAGCCGTTGTCGGTCACCGACAACCGCACATAGGCGCCTGGAACCACCTCGTCGCGCCCGGCGCAGGCGGCGGCATCCAGCTCCGCCGGAGCGGTCCGGATGGTGATGGTTCCCCGGTCTTCGAACGCATCGCGGGCATTCACGCACAGATTCACCAGAATCTGGTCGATTTGGGAGGGATCCATCCGGATCGGCCCCACCTCGCCCCCGGGGCACCACTCCAGACTCACCGGCTCCCCCAGCAACCGCCTCAACATCTTGAGCATGCTCTCGACCGTCTCGTTCAGGTCCAAAACCCGGGGCTCGACCGCCTGTTTCCGGGCAAAGGCCAGCAACTGCCGGGTCAGGTTGGATGACCGTTCCGTGGCATTCCGGATTTCCAGCAGGCTGTCGCGCAGCGGCTGGCCTTCCTCCACGCCCTCCAGCGCCATTTCCGTATAACCGAGGATCACGCCCAGCATGTTGTTGAAATCGTGCGCCACGCCGCCTGCCAGCCGTCCCACGGACTCCATTTTCTGGGCATGCGCCAACTGCGCCTGCAACTTCTCCCGTTCCGTCTCGGCCTGCTTGCGCTGGGTGACATCCTCGTGCATCAGGACGAACCGATCCGGCGCTCCCGAACTGTCCCGCAGCGGAAACGCCACCATGCGGATCCAAGCCGTCCGGTCCGGCAAATCCGGATGCACCTCACGGGCGTTGTAGGCATAGTCCGGGAAATGGACCACCTCGCCCCGCAGGACCCGCGACACCAGCTCTCCGAACCCTTGCTTCATCATCTGCGAATCGCGGAACACGGAAAACCGGTCCGGAGGGACCGTCCCGAACAGCTTGTCGTGCGCCGCATTCACCTGAAGCGTGAATCCGTTCCGGTCCACGATCTGGATGGACATCGGATTGTGCTCGATGATGTCTTCGAGCGTCTTCTCCGCCCGCTTCCGGTCTTCTTCCAACCCGATGGCCGAGGCCAGAATGCCCAGCACGCGCAACTCGTCCGGGGTGGGATCCACGTCCTCCATGAAGAACCCGCAGAGACAGCCCACCGTGACCCCGCCGCACTGCACCGGATGCCCCACATAGGTCGTCCAACCATATTGCTTCACCGCGGGGAGCCCCCGAAACGATTCGTTCCGGTGCAAATGGCGATGCACGAAGGGGACTCCCCTCTCGCAGCGGATCACGCCAAAGCAGATCGTTCCTTCCGCCTTGCGCTCGACCGGGTAATCCGCTGGCGCCTGCCAATGCCCGATGGTGCTCAGCATGCCACCGTCATAGCGGCTGTAAAACGCACTGGAAGCCCGCAGCAGGTTCCCGCAAAGCTCCGTCAGCCTCATGCAGTTGGCCCGGTAGTCCGTACCCAGCCCCAGGAGGCAGGCGTTGATTTCCGTCAGCCGCCGTTCGCTCTCCCGCAATTCCCCCTGCGACCGGATCAACTCGGCATTGGACTTCTCCAGCTCGGCCGTCCTCTCGCGAACCGTGGCCTCCAGATTCTTCTGGTAGGTGTGCTTCTCCTTCAGGAGCCGGGCATGCGCCAACCCCTTTTCAACCGCATGGGAAATGATCGTCATGTCTTCCACCGGCTTGAGGATGTAGTCCCACGCGCCCAGCTTCAGAGCCTGGATCGAATCCGCCATGTTCCCCGTGCCCGAAATCACAATCACCGGCATTTCCGGCGCGATTGTCCGAACCCGTTCCAACACCTCCAGTCCATCCATTTCGGGCATCCGCAAGTCCGTCAGCACCAGGTCCGGATGCTCCTTCTCCACGATCTCCAACCCCGCCCGTCCATTCTCTGTCGACAACACACGGTATTCCAGATCCTCCAGATAATTGGCGACGCTTTCGCGCAGCGCCTCGTTGTCGTCGATCACCAACAGCGTTTCGTTCATGGGCGGCTCCCTTCCTGCCGGGCCCGGATATGCTGCTTCAAGGTTTTCTCCAATTCCGCGAGATCCGTGATGGGTTTTTCAAAAATACGGGAGTAGGTCGCCGGCAGATCCTGGACATAGGTTTTTCCGGCCCCGCCCCGGCACAATTCGGGAGAACCCGTCACGATCACGAAGGCCAGCGCCGGATGAAGGCGGTGGGCCTCCCGGATGAAGGCATCCCCCCTCATTCCCGGCAGGCGGATGTCCACCAGCACCCCCCCGGGCGATTCCGACGCGAGAAGTTCCAGAGCCTCTTCGGCCGAGGCGGCCTGCCACACGCGCCATCCGCAATCCTCGAAATAGTCCGCGAGGCTTTCCCGCACCACCCCTTCGTCATCCAGCACCAGAACGGAATCGTTCGCCTTCATGCCTCGCTCCTTTCCAACGGCAGCCGAATCACAAACGTGGCGCCCTTGCCCGGCTCCGACGAAACCCACAGGTCGCCTCCATGGTTTTCCGTGACGATGAAATACGACACGCTCAGCCCCAGCCCCGTTCCGCGGTCCGTGGACTTGGTCGTGAAGAACGGTTCGAACACCCGCTTCCGCGTCGCCTCGTCCATGCCCGGCCCGTTGTCCTCGATTTCGATGCGCACCTTTCTGTCGGCCTTCTCATGCGCCAGCCGCAGCACCAGGCGGGGCGCCCGCCCCGCCGCGGCGGAAAGGGAAGTCCCTTCGCCCTGCATGGCCTCGGCCCCGTTCCGCAGGATGTTGAGCAGCACCTGCTGGATTTTTCCGGCCTGGCACGGCACCAGCGGGAGCCCCGCTTCGTATTCCCTCACAATCTGCACCTGGCGGAAATCGATGTTCTTCTTGAGATCGTAGTCGCTTCCCGCCAGGTCCACGCACCGGTCCAGCAGCTGGGACAGGTCGTGCGGCTGCCGGCGGGAATCATCCTTGCGGGCGAAGCTCAGCATGTTGGAAACGATTTCGGCCGCGCGGGTCCCCGACTGGCGGATGTTCTGGAGCATGCGGAAAATCCCTCGTGCCTGCATGAAGGCCGTGATCATCTCCATGGTCGCCCCGACCTCTTCCGCCGCCTTCCGGTTCGCCGGCAGGTCCGGATTCCCCAGCCGCTCGCTCATCACGCTGGCCGTCTGGATCATGCCCCCCAGCGGATTGTTGATCTCATGGGCCATGCCCGCCGCCAGCCCGCCCACCGAAAGCATCTTCTCGCTCTGGAGCATCATTTCCTCCATGCGCACCCGGTCCGTCATGTCCGTCACGGCCGCCAGCACGCAGACTCTGGAGTCCAGTTCGATCTTGGACGCCTGGATGTGCGAGGGGAACGCACTCCCATCCCTGCGCTGGAAGGGCAGCTCCGCCGTGAACACGTATTCGCCGGCCGCCGCCTTGTTGAATTCCCGCTGCACACGGACCATCGACGCCGGGGGATGAAGGTCCGGCAGCGAGAGCTCCAGCAGTTCGCTTCGCCCATAGCCCAGCATGCGGCAAAACGTCGCATTGGCAAACACCACATGGCGCGTCTCCACATCCAGCGCCAGAATGCCTTCCGGCAGATTCTCCAGCACCGTCTGCACCCGCTGCTCGGATTGCCTCAGGGCCTCGCGCCGGGCATGCTCCACCGTCACATCGCGGAACACGAGCACCGCTCCCGCCACGTTCCCCTCCCCGTCGCGGACCGGCGCGCAACTGTCGGCGATGAGGAATTCCTTCCCCGTCCGCCCGATCAGCACCGTCGGATTCGCCAGCCCCGCCACGCTCCCCGAGAGAACCGCCTGCGCCACCGGATTGTCCACCACGGCGCGCGTCTGCGGATTCACGATGCGGAACACCTCCTCCACCTTCCGGCCCAGCGCCTCCGCCGTGGACCAGCCCGTCAACTGCTCGGCCACTTGGTTCAGGCTCGAAACGCGGCCTTCGCGGTCGCAGGTCACCACGCCATCGCCAATCGAGCGCAGCGTGGCCGCCAGATGCCCCTCGCTCTTCACCAGTGCGGCCGTGCGCCGCTCCACCAGCGCCTCCACATGCGCCTGCCGCCGCAGCAAATCCCCCGTGGTGGCAATGCCCCATGTCCAGAACGCCACGCCAATCACCAGCAGGGCCAGGAACAGGATCAGCGAAACCAGCCGCGACGCCATCCGTCCCTGCTGGATAATCTCCCGGGGAATCACAAGCGAGACCAGCGCCATCGGCAGGCCCTCTTCGCTGGCCAGCAGGCCGTGCACATGGAGGCGGGCGCTCCCCTCCTCCTCCGTGCACATCCCGCCCGGAATCAGTCTCGCCAGCACCTCCTTCTCGTGCCCGCCCAGCGCCGGCGAATCCACCGGCAGGACCGTCAGGGCTCCTCCCTTCGCCGGCTCGGACAGCGTATTCGCCAGGCCCGCCCAGAAGGCTTCGTCGCGCTCGGAGGGCGCCCGGGCCAGGCTTGCGCGCTGCACCGCCTCCATCGCATCCGCCAGAGTTCGGGACGCCTCCTTTTCTTCGAGTCTCAGATACCCCGGCATCAGGACATACCGCTTCAGCGCCAGATTCCCCGCCAGGCCCAGCGACACCAGCACCAGCGCCAGCACCAGGCCATGCCGGCGGATCCGGCGGACGGAATGGGTAGCCACCGGGCGGCAGGCATCCCGCGACTCCAGCATCTCCCGGACCCGGTCCATGTCCTGCCGGTAGCGCCGCCAAACCCCCGCCGCCGCCGTCACCGCCACGATCATCACAAGCAGCAGGCTGGAAGGCAATGCCACCGCCTTCAGCACCTTCTTCTGCCAGTCGCGGGCGTCCACATCCATGCCCAGCACCGCCAGCACGGTTCCCGTCTGCGGATCCGGAATGGGAACCAGTCCCGAAACCCACACCCCCCAGTCATCCTTCGTCGGCCCTTCCATGACCGCCACCCCCCGCTCGAAGGCCCGCCGGAGGTTTTCGGACACATCCTCATAGACCTGCCCCGGCGCCACGAAATCCGGCGAGTTGGAGGGCTCGGCGCTCACGAAGAAAAAGATGTCGCCATTCTCCCGGCGCCCCATGAAATAGGCATAGCGGCACTGCTGGCTGGCTTTCCGCACGGCAGCCAGTTGAATGTGAAGCCGGCGGTAATCCGGCTTGGCCAGGTCCCCCTCCGCCCCCTCCAGCGCCTTCACGTTGTCCACGTCCACCGCCTGCGCCACCATCCTCACCTGCTGCAGGAATCCGTCCCGCAACTCCTGGTCGGCCCTCTGCGTCAGGATGCGGAAAGCAAGCCCCCACCCCACCAGGGCCACCAGGCCCCAGACTCCCATCCAGCGGACCTTCCACCCCTTCATGCCCTTCCCCCTTTCCGTGGAAGTTTTCCACACTGTGGAAAACTTTTTTCCACACTGTGGAAAACCCTTTCGCAGTGGAAGCAGGGCGGCCTTTTCATCCGGTGGCGCTCCCCGCCTGCAGGGTTTCCTGCACGCGCGCTTCCATGTCCTGCATGGTGAAGGGTTTTTGGATGAAGTGGACTCCCGCGTCCAGAATGCCCCGCTGGGCCAGCGCTTCGTCCGTATGGCCCGACATGAACAGGCACCGGAGGTCCGGGCGGATTTCCGACATTTTCCGGAACAGGCTGTTGCCGTCCATTTCGGGCATGATCACATCCGTGACCAGCAGGTCGATCGATCCCGGCTGCGCCTCCGCCAGGCGCAGAGCTTCGAGGGGCGTGCCCGCCGCCAGGACCCGGTATCCGCGTTTCTCCAGCAGGCTGCGCACCATCTGCAGGATGGCGGATTCGTCTTCCACCAGCAGAATGGTTTCGTGGGCGGGGGCCCTCGCAGGAGTTGCCGCAACCTCCGGCGCAGGCTCGGCCCCGGCCTCGTGCCGGGGGATGAACAGCGTGAAGACCGTCCCCTTGCCCACTTCGCTTTCCACGCCGATGAATCCGCTGTTCTGCTTCACGATGCCATACACCGTGGCCAGGCCCAGGCCCGTGCCCTGCCCGATTTCCTTTGTGGTGAAGAACGGTTCGAAGATGTGCGGCAGCAGGCTGCTCTCCATGCCGCATCCGTTGTCCGCCACCGAAAGCCACAGGTATTCGCCCGGCATTCCGCCCACCGTCTGGACGTTGTTGTTTTCCGGGAGCGAAGCCTGCCCCGTCGCCAGGGTGATGCGCCCGCCCTCGCGCACGGCGTCGCGCGCATTCACGCACAAATTCACGAGGATCTGGTCGATCTGGGAAGGATCCATCTTGATCGGCCCCAGTCCGGCTCCGGGACGCCACACCAGCTCGATCTGCTCGCCGATCAGCCGCCGCAGCATCTTGAGCATGCCCTCGATGGTTTCGTTCAGGTCGAGCACGCGGCGCACCACGGTCTGCTTGCGTGCAAATCCCAGCAACTGCCGGGTCAGGGCGGCCGAACGCTCGGCGGCCTTTTGGATTTCCTGCAGCTCGGTGTGCGGGGGCTGCCCGGACGGCACCGCCTCCATCGCCATTTCCGTATTGCCCAGGATCACGGCCAGCATGTTGTTGAAATCGTGCGCCACGCCGCCTGCCAACTGGCCGATCGAATCCATTTTCTGCGCATGGATCAGCATTTCGGTCGTGCGCTTTTGCTCGGTCAGGTCGTCGCAGAACGCGATGACCTGATCCGCGCCGATCCCCCGCGCGGCCAGCGACCACCAGCGCACATCCCCGTTGGGGGAACGGAAAAGGAGTTCGCCCTCGGTAAATCCGTCCCGGGCCACGGCCTCGAGATGACGGGACCCGTCGTTCACGCTCTCCGGCGCAAGCAGGTCCGGCAGGAAGAGGGTCTTCAGCTTCTCCTTTGCGTAGCCCGCCAGGAGACAGGCGGCCGGATTGACGTCCAGAACGGCCCCCTTCCTGTCCATGATGAAGATGCCGTAGGGGGCGCCTTCCACATAGCTTTTCCATCTGGACTCGCTTTCCTTCAGATCCCGCGTCTTCCGGCGGACCGCGCCGCGCAGCTTGTGGTTCCAGAACGCCGCCACCAGGGCGATCAGACTGATGGTCGCCATGAGGGTGCCGCCCAGGCGCAGGAGCGTATGATAGCGCCGGCCGTCGCCTTGCGGACGGTAGAGGAATCCGTCCAGGGAATAGTCTTTCCCGATCAATCCGAACTCGGCATAGGTCTGCGCGATCCGCTCCCAGCGCGCCGGATTCATGTGGCCCATTTCCACCAGCTGCGACTGGATCAATTGGGACGACTGTTCGGCCTCGTCGAACAGAATTTCGCGCGTTTTGCCCCGCTCCTTCACGCCCGGCATTTCCAGGATCAGGTCGACCATTTCGTTCACATGCCCCATGGCATATTCCCAGCCCCGCAGACTGGCGCGGCGAAACGCCTCGGCCCGCTCGGGATGCTGGCGGACTTCTTCTTCGGTGGTGAACAAGGTGTCGCCATAGAAATCGATTCCGTAGTCGATCGGCTGGATGATCCGGGGATTGATTCCCCGGAAGCGAAGCTGGAAGGGCTCGTTGGTGATGTAGTCCACGCTGGCATCCACTTCGCCCTGGATCAACGGCTCCACGGACCACCGGTGGGGGATGAAGCGGATGAGGGAGGGGTCGATCCCCTCTTTCAGAAACATGGCCTTGATTTCCAGGACGTCGTCCTCGTCGCTCATGATCGTTTTGCCGATGTAGTCGGCGAGATAGACCAGATTGCGGTCCCGCCGCGACAGCAGCATGATCGGCGAGTGCTGGAAAATGGACGCCAGGGCCACCACGGGTTTGCCCGAGGTCCGGGCGTGGACCAGATCGGCCGCCGTCACTCCGTATTGCGCACGCCCCGACAGGACGGACTCCACGGCAAACACATTGTCCTGTGGCGTGGCCAGCTCCACCTCAAGCCCTTCCCCGGCGTAGTAGCCTTGCTTCACCGCCGCATAATAGCCGGCAAACTGGAACTGGTGCTGCCATTTCAGCGCCAGAACCACCTTTTCCAGGGGCTTCTCCGCGCCAAGGACAAGGTCCGCCCATCCGGCCAGAAACCACGCCGCCCAGGACAGCGCCAGCCATCCTCTGTTCCACATGCGTCTGGAGAACAGCATCGGGTTTCCCTATTCCGTGACGGGATCGCTCAAGGTTTCCACCACCCGGTTCACCAGCTCCTTCATGGAAAACGGCTTTTGAATGAAGTGCGATCCCGGAACCAGGACGCCGCGCTGGGCCAGGGTTTCCTCCGTATGCCCCGACATGAACAGGCATTTGAGCCCCGGCTGGATCTCGCGGATCTTCCGGGCCAGATCGCCGCCACCCATTTCGGGCATGATCACATCCGTCATCAGCATGTGGATCCCGCCCGGATGCTCCGCGGCCAACTGGACGGCCTCGGTGGGCGACCCCGTCGGCAACACGCGGTAGCCCCGGCGGGTCAGCATGTTCTTCGTCATGAGCAGCAGGGAGGCGTCGTCCTCCACCAGCAGCACGGTCTCCTGCACCGGCGCAAAATCCAGCCCGTCGCCGTTCTCCGCCTTCGCCCGGGTCCGCGGGCCGTGCTGGGGCAGGTAGATCCAGACATCCGTTCCCCGTCCCGGCTCGCTGACCACTTCCAGGAAGCCGTTGTTCTGGTGGACAATGCCATGCACCGTGGGCAGGCCGAGGCCCGCGCCCAGGCTCAGGTCCTTCGTGGTGAAAAACGGCTCGAAGATGTGCTTCAGCATTTCCTTGTCCATGCCGCACCCGTTGTCCCCCACGCCCAGCTTCACATAGTCGCCGGGATACGCCCCTTCATGGCCCGCGCAGGCGGCCTTGTCGAGCGTGACCGGTTCGGTGGAGAGGCGGATGCATCCATCGCCCGAAATGGCGTCGCGCGAATTGACGCACAGGTTGACCAGAATCTGCTCGATCTGCGAGGGGTCCAGCTTGACCGGCCCCAGGTCCGCGCCGGGCCGCCAGTCCACCACGATGTTTTCGCCGATGAGATGCCGCAGCATCTCGAGCAAGCCGTCCACCGTTTTGTTCAGATCCAGCACCTTCGGCACAATGGTCTGCTTGCGCGCAAACCCCAGCAGCTGGCGGGTCAGCACGGCCGACCGCTCGGCGGCCTTGTGGATCTCCTCCAGATCGGCATGCAGCGAAGCCTCCGGCGGCACCTGGCTCAGGGCCAGTTCCGTATAGCCGAGGATCACCCCCAGCATGTTGTTGAAATCGTGCGCCACGCCGCCAGCCAACTGACCGATGGTCTCCAGCTTCTGCGATTGGAGCAGCTTGGCCTCCAGCTTGGCCTTCTCCTCCTCCGACCGCTTGCGGGCCGTGATGTCGGTGGCAATCCCCATGCGGACCAGGCGGCCGTCGATCCACTGGATCGCGCATACCCGGATTTCATACCAGCGCCCCTTCGCCACGTCCTGGTGCTCCCATTGGCACGGCAAGGCCGGATGACCATCCTCTTCCAGCAGCTTCGAATCGGGACACACCGGCTCGGGATCGCCCAGCCCCTGCATCTCCTTCCAAACAGCCTGCTGGACGCTGTCGCCGCACACCCGGCGGCCATATTCGTTCAGGAACAGCAGCTCATGGGACGGCATGTCCGCGATGGTGACAATGGCCTCCATGCTGTCCATCACCGTCGCCAGGCGCTCATTGGCCGCCAGCATCTGCTCCTCGGCCCGCTTCAGGTCGTTGATGGAACGGGCCTGCTGCATGTTCTGGTAGGCAAAGCGCGAATGCTGGCCGGCCAGCGTGTGGAGCATCCGGGCAATCTTCATGAACTTCGACTTGGACAGCATGGGCACTTCGCGGAAAGCCTCCGCCACGGCCTCCTCATCGGCGCCGATTTCGCGGGCGTAGGCCCGAATCCCCTCCTCCGTCTGCGTCTCGGTGCGCACCTGGCCGATGAGCCAGTTGGCGATGTGCTTTCCTCCAACCGTGATGCCCGCGCCCGCATCCCACAGTCCCCCGCTCAGGCACAACTGCACGCAGGGGCCGTCGGGGCAGTCCGTCCCCAAAGCGGCATCGGAACGGAAACACCGTTCGCGCCCCGCCGGCGTGGCGCGGATCAAGTCGCACAGACGCGTGAAATGGCTGGGCCGGGTGATGGGCGTGCCATCAACGCGGGTGATCACGGAAGCCACGCCCGTCGCCTCTGAAAATTCATCCTGGAGCCGCTGGAGTTCGTCGAGGTTGAACAGCTCTTCCACCGAGAGATCCTGCGGATTGTCCAGCGGCTGGATCAGCGCCATCATGCGCCGGTCCAGGGCCTCCTCCACCCGTTTGCGGTCCGAAATGTCGCGCCCCACGAACTGGTATTCCAGAACGGACCCCTCGCGGGCAAAAAGCGCCTGGCAGGTCCACTCCACCCACGCCGGCGGCAGGCCTTCCCGTTCGACCGGATGAACAAACGTCGGCTCGGCATTGCCCAGCGCCAACTTCGAGAGGACTTCCCGGATTCCGGCGTGGTAGGAATGCGGAACCAGCGCAAAGAAAGAATGGCCCACGTGGTCTTCCTCCGGCTTTCCGAAAAACCGGCAGAAGGCGGGGTTCACATACGTCAGCCGCGTATCGGGCTTGAACCGGCAGATCAATTCCCGCTGGGTTTTCAGCACCGAGGCCAGGCGCTCCTCGCTGGCCTGCAGCTCGCGCGTCCGCATTTCGAGCAGCCGGGGCACGCGCATGAGCGCCCGCTCCCGGCGGGCGCGGGAACACAGTTCCACCAGGTAGCGGGGATCAAACGGCTTGCACAAATAGGCCGCCGCGCCGCGTTTCATCCAATCCAGCGATGCCTCCGGTTGCAGATGCCCCGTGATCATGATGCAAACGCACGCCGGACGCTCCGAACGGAATTGATCCAGCAAAACATCGCCCAAACCATCGGGCAGCTGAACATCCACCACCGCCACGTCATAGGCCATCTGCGAGAAGGCGGATGCCGCCGCCTCCATCGAAAACGCCACATCCGCCCGGTACCCCTCTTGGGTGAAATGCCGCTGGAGCAACGTGGCAAAGGCTTCGTTGTCGTCCACGACCAGCACCTTCGGTTGATTCGTGGACCGCTCCCCCTTCAGGATGGAACGAACCTGTTGAACGAATTGGGACTCCGGGGCCGGGAAGGCCAAGAACGCCTCGGCTCCCAGGTCCGCCGCAATGCGCGCAGGCTCGTCGCCCGCAAACGTGGCCGAGACCACCAGGATGGGCACATCGTTGAATGCCGCATGGTCCGCCGACCTCAACAAGCGGCAAAACCGCCAGCCATCTATGCCCGGCATGTGGACATCCGTCACGATCAACGAGGGCGGGTTTTGCGGATCCATGGTCGCCAGCGCCGCCTCCGCCCCCGAAAACACAAGGGGCTCAAGCCCCGCTTTCCGCACAAGCCCCGCCAAAACCTGAAGCTGCGTCCGGCTGTCGTTGACCACCACGGCAATGGGAAGGGAAGGCTTCATCGGTTCTTCGCTTTCATTCAAAAAGAATCCTCATGCGCAGGAAAGTTCCACGCTGGTTCCCGCGCCATTTCCAACATCGAAATGCTATCAAACCGGAAACAAACAACAATCTAAAGTTTGTATTTTTAATGGGTTGCGCCATGCCGCATTGACGCCCTTCCACCGCAGGAATAGGCTCCCTCCATGAATCCAGACCCCCGCCCCCCCGATCTCCGAGCCATCTACGACGAATTTGCCGAAACCTACGACGCCCATCGGGGCCAATTCGACATGGCTCCCATTTTGGATCCATTCTTCCTCGGACTCGCCCCAAGCACCGGGCAACTCCTCGACCTGGGCTGTGGAGCCGGCGAACCCTTTGCCCGCACCTTTCTGGAGCGCGGATGGAAGGTGGTCGGCGTGGATTTCTCCGAACCGTTTCTCCGCCTGGCCAGGCGCTATGCCCCCGGGATGAAAACCATCCACGCCGACATGCTCGCCGTTGAGTTCGCCCCCGCGCAATTCGATGCCATCACCTGCATCTATAGCCTGTTCCACACGCCCCGCGACCGCCACCCGGAACTCTTTTCCAAGTTTCACCGCTGGCTCCGCCCCGGCGGCCAGGCCCTCTTCACCTATGCCACCCAGGACTATACAGGCCAGCCGGAATTCGAAGGCACCAAGGAGTTCATGGGAAGGAATCTCTTCTACAGCCACACAACCCCTGAAAAGCTCCGGATCCAGATCGAAGCTGCCGGCCTCTCCATCCGGTCCTCCCGCCTGCACGAGATCGGCGGCGAATCCTTCCTCTGGGTCACCCTCCTCCGCCCCTGGATGACCGAACGGGCCACAACATCATCGGTAAAAGCAGGAAGGAAATGAGCTTTCCATTCCTCCCTGCATACATTATGAAAGGGATCCTTCACATGGCCACCCTATTCATGAAAACGACTGTTTCCATACTTCGAGCGGTTGTTCTCCTTGCCGCCTTGATGGCAGGGCTTTGGGCCACCCATCACAGCTTCGTCCGCTCGTGGAGAATGGGCGACTGGTCGGATGCCACCCGCCAGTGGGAAGTCTGCCAATATGTGAAAGCCCGGATCAACCCTTATGAACTGGCCTCTCGCCTCCTTCGCAACACCTATGGCCCGGCCACCGGCCCCGACCGGATTCTCCTGCGCGAACACAGGATCTATTCCATCTCGTCTTCCAACTGGAAAGGCGATCCATCCATCCTGCCCGGACACCCGCCCCCGGAAGCCACCTATCCTCCCTCAACGCTGTCCATGTTGGTGCCCACCATCGGATTCCTTCCCAAACCCCTTTTGCTGCCCGTCTACACAACCGCCAACATCGTTTTTCTGGCCCTCCTTCTGGGCCTTCTGGCCAAGTGGTTCAGCAAGGAGACCCTCTGGAATCCATGGATTTCCCTAGGATGGGTCGCAGCCTTGTGCCTGCTCTGGCCTCCGCTCCAGCAGGTCATTCAAAACGGCCAGGCCGGCATTCTCGCCCTTCTCTGCGCATGGGCAGCCATGACTCGCCTGGACCGCTCCCCGCAAACGGCCGGAGTTCTCCTCATGGTTTCGTTGATCAAGCCCTCCATGGTGCTCCTCTTTTTCATCATTCCACTCATCCGTGGCAGATGGAAAACTCTATGGACTGTTTTTCTCCTGGCCTCCGGCCTCACCTTGTTTCCTTCGTTCTGGCTTCGCGAATGGCCGTGGGTGCTCCTCTCCCAATGGATGGAACTCTGCCGCTATGTCCTCCAAGGAGCCTTCACGCTTCAGGAAGTCTTCAATGCCCTCGCATGGGAAAACACCTGGCGAAGCACCGTTGCTGTGTTCTTGCTGGGATGCGCCGTTTTGACGTGGTGCCTTGCACATCGCCGAGCTCGCGGGGAAGACCTGTTCGCATTCCTCTGCCTCGCCAATTTGTCATGGACCTACCACGAACGGCATGATTTTGTTCTGCTCGTCGTCCTGCCGGTTCTGTTTACCGCCCGGCTTGCTCGATCTCCCCAAAACAAGATAGCGTGGATCGGTCTTGGGCTTTGCGGAGTGCTGGGCCTTGCCCTCACCAACGCCTTCTACATTCCGACAGAAATCTGGGCTCAGGCCGCCCGCTGGGCGGGCAGAGCGTCTCTGGCAGGCCTATGGGGAGTGACGGCCTATGCCGTTCATCGCTCACATCTCGATTCCACTCCGCGCGTGGCTTGAACGGCCTCATACAGCCCGATATGATCCTGAATCATCCGGAAGAATGGATATTCTTTCACGAGAGACTCCCGCGCCTGCACCCCTGCGGCGCGGGCTTTTTCGGGTGCCACCAGATAGCCTTTCATGGCCA
>CAYNHA010000268.1:0-2519 GCA_964397035.1 uncultured Verrucomicrobiota bacterium | reverse complement strand
CAATTCGATGGCTGGCGCGAAGGCCAGCACATCACGGTGGCCGCCGGGGTGCGCAATCTGCATTTGCGCAACGATCTGGAGGCGGCTGGCGGAGACAAGTACGAACAGAAAACAAATTCCACGGATCCGCTGCTGATCGTGTGGCAGACGTTCCCGCTGTTCCCGAAGAATATCGACGGGTTGTCGCTCAGTCCGGCGTTTTCCATCGGCGGGGGAGGGGATTCGGAGCTGATCTTCGAATTGTTCCCTCAACTGCGCTATGAAATCGTGCCGCACATCCATGTGCGTTTCGGATACCGCACGGCGGGCTACAAGCTCAAGGATGCGGCGGAACTGGAAGACAGCCTGGATGTGAAACTTGCGGGTTTCATTTTGGGTGTGGGCGGGTCGTTCTGAGGCTGGGAAACCTTCAAATAGTCGACATTTCTTAAAAAAACGGAAAAATTCGCAAAAAATGAGCAAAATTTAGCAAAAAACCACATTTTTTGCTGATTTTTCGCAAAAAAACCAAATTTTCCGCAAAATTTTGCAAAAAAGCAGGGTTTTCGGCATGGAACCGGATGAAAACCAGTGGAAACCGACCGAGCTTTCCGAGAGGCGGATTTCCTATGATCGGGACGAGTTGAGCGAGTCGGACCTGCACCCGACGCCGCTGGCGCAGTTCCAGACTTGGTGGCAGGAGGTGGCGGCTTCCTGCCAGCCCGAGCCGAATGCCATGGTACTCTCCACGGTCGATGGGGCCGGGCAGCCCAGCGCCCGGACGGTGCTGCTCAAGGGGGTGGATGCCGCCGGGTTTCGATTTTTTACCCACTTCCTGTCACGCAAGGCGCTGGCGATGGCCGCGCAACCGCGGGTGGCGCTCGTGTTTCCATGGCTGGTGCTGCAGCGGCAAGTGACGGTGCTGGGAGCGGCGGAGAAGATGGCGGCGGCCGAGAGCGAAGCCTACTTCCGGTCGCGCCCGAGGGACTCGCAGTTGGCGGCGTGGGCTTCACGGCAGTCCGCGCCGATTCCCGACCGTTCCCCTTTGGATTCGAGCATGTTCGAGCTGGCGCAGCGCTGGCCGGAAGGGGTGGAGATTCCGATGCCGGATACCTGGGGCGGATACTTGGTGAGGCCGGATTCGGTGGAGTTTTGGCAGGGTCGGCCCTCGCGCCTGCATGACCGGCTGCGGTTCGAAACGGATCGGCCCGGAGCCTCGCTCGACGATGTCGCCGCCTGGCGGGTTTGCCGCTATTCGCCTTGATCCGAACCCCGTCGGATGGCGTCGCAGTTTTGTTTTTTTTCTTGTTCTACTATTCTTCTCCGTTGGGCCGCATCGTCTAGACCCCCCGGTCACGGCCTGACTTCTTCACCAAGGGAAAACACGTTTGAAGCCATGAACCTTCTGGAAAACAGCCCAATGGGTAAAACGATTCAGCGAAACGTTTTCCTTTCTCGTGTCCTTCCACTAAAACCCACGCGCTCCAACTAAGATCGCACCCGATCAGAAAGCAGAGAGGAAGATATGAAACATTCACCCACGGTTCCACTCCTCTCCGGGATGCTCAGTTTATGGCTGGTTGGTTCCGCGATGGCCCAGTCGTCGCGTTCCGGCGTCGGGGCGATTCCCTACTCCAACGGCGTCACCTTCCGCGTGTGGGCGCCGCATGCCACGAACGTTTCGGTTGCGGGCAATTTCAATGGCTGGGACATGGCGGCCAACAAGCTGGCCAAGGAGGCCAACGGGTATTGGTCGGCGGATCTGACGAATGCCGCCGCGGGGGCGGAATACAAGTACGTGATCAACAGCAATCTCTGGCACAAGGATCCGCGCGGCCTGAGCGTGGTGAATTCGGGCGGCAACAGCGTGGTTTTCAATCCCAACCGCTACAAATGGGATGTTCCTTCCTTTTCCCGGCCCGAGCGGAAGGACATGGTGGTCTACAAAATGCACGTCTTTACCTACAACCCCGGGTACGTGCAGGCGCCCTACGGCAATTTCAACATGGTCGCGGACAAACTCGAGCACTTGCAGGAACTGGGCGTGAACACGATCGAGCTGATGCCGGTCACGGAATTCCCCGGAAACAACAGCTGGGGGTACAACCCCTCGGATCCCTATTCGGTGGAAAGCTCGTATGGCGGGTCCGCGGAGTTCCAGCGTTTCGTGGATGTCTGCCACACGCGGAAAATGGCGGTCATTCTGGATGTGGTTCACAACCACTGGGGCCCCACGGATTTGGCGACCTGGCAATTCGATGGCTATGTGCCGGATGTCAACTACGGGGGTATTTATCACTACAACACGCCGGGCTTGTGCTGCACGCCGTGGGGAAGTTCGCGCCCCGACTATTCCAGCTCGGAAGTGCGCAACTACATCAAGGACAGCTATGCGGCCTGGCTGAACGTCTTTCACGTCGACGGGTTCCGGACGGATTCGCCGTATCATATCGGATATTACAAAAATTCCGATGGCTCTTGGCCGGGCAATGAGGATGGCGTGAGCCTGATGAAGGAGGTCAACAGCCTTCTCCACAACA
>CAYNHA010000267.1:0-2508 GCA_964397035.1 uncultured Verrucomicrobiota bacterium | reverse complement strand
GGGTCCACATACCAGGTATCGACGATGTTGGTGCCCACTTGAACGTCGCTGATTCCCCAGTAACTGGCCCACACGTTGCCGCTGGGAAACTCCGTTGCGCCGAACACGCGAATGTACAAGCGGTCGTAGGTTCCCAGAATTTCAAACTGGGCATAGATGTGCCACCATCCATCAACCGCCTCGCCAATCTGCGTGGTGTAGGCAATCACATGGCCATCGGGCATCGCAAGCGGGCTGTAAATATTGTTGTCCGTCGGAACATTGGCCGGTTCCGTTCCCGGATAGGGCTCGGCCGCAATGCCATCGCCCGTGTAAGTGCCATACGAATCCGCAGGGAAGTTATCACTCGCATCCGGCCCCGGTGCACTGGCGTTCGCGCTGTTGTACATGAGAACCTGAACAATCGAACCTTCCTGCAAATTGTAGTCCGCCAAACTACCCCCGCCCGGATACCCCCACCCCAGGTCCACCGTCACCAGCAACGCATGAGCCGGAACTGCGCAGAACAACAATAGGATTCCGAACAGGGCCCAAACCGGACCCCGCGAAACCCGAACTGTTTTGAGATGGTTCTTCGTGTTCATGGCAATATTTTTGAAAGTATCTGGCCCAACTCTTATAAACAAAATACATCGCTTGAAGAACACACGCAAGGGAAATACTTCGCATTTTCAAGCAATTTCTTAACAATTTTTTAATAATTATTTTTTACCGAATCGATTGAAGCCGTCGAACCACCCCCATTGAACCTCCTCTTCCCTTTCCTCGTATTTTAGGTTTCATGCGTGACTATCCAGTTCATTGAACATCCAATGCGCCTCCCCGTCTCGCATTCGGCAAACAGAAAACATTTTTTCTGGATATTTCGACATTTTTCACTATATTCCACCTGAAACTGATCGCCAACCCAACGTCAAGGCTCTCTTTTGGAGGCTTTTTATGGATTTACTCATCCAGAATGTTCGTTTGAACTCCAAAATTCAGGATATTCTAATCCAAAAATGCCGTTATGCTAAAATTGAGGCCAAAATCGACCCCGCCAGCCTCCCCAAAGCGCCTCAAACGCTTGATGGAACGGGCATGGCCATCCTCCCCTCTTTTGCAAACATGCATTGCCACTCCGCCATGGTCCTCATGCGCGGTCTGGGCGACGGGCTCCCCCTCCACGAATGGCTCAACGACATCATCTGGCCCATGGAGCGGCGCCTGACCCCCGACCACATCTATTGGGGAACCCTCTTCGGTAGCCTCGAAATGATCCGCTCCGGCGTCACGGCGGTTTTCGACATGTACTGGCAAACTCCTCAATGCCTCCGTGCCTTCTACGAAAGCGGCATTCGCGCCAACTTCAGCCATCCCAACATCATCCCCCCCGGCCCGGAGGCGCTCAACACCCTTCGCCGCGACCTCGAAGAACATCTGGCCCTCGCCAAGTCCTACCCC
The DNA here is from genome assembly GCA_964397035.1 of uncultured Verrucomicrobiota bacterium. Classification (GTDB taxonomy): domain Bacteria; phylum Verrucomicrobiota; class Kiritimatiellia; order CAIQIC01; family Lenti-01; genus Lenti-01. The sequence goes on along the minus strand of CAYNHA010000267.1, from coordinate 1,065 downwards.
GCCCGCGTCGAGCTCTCCGTCGGCATCCACGCCCTCTACACCACCTCCCCCGAAATGCGCGCCGTCTGCCGCGATTTCGCCAACGCCCACGACCTCATCGTCCAAACGCATATCTCCGAAACCAAGCGGGAGACCGATGAATGCATCCAGGCCACCGGCAAGACCCCCGTGGAGGTTTTCGATTCCGAGGGGCTCCTGAACGAGCGATTCATCGGTGCCCACGGCGTCTGGCTGACCGATTCCGACCGCCAACGGCTGGTCGAGCGCGGCGCCGCCATCATCCATTGTCCTTCCTCCAACATGAAACTGTCCTCGGGCACCTTCGATGAACGCGCAGCGCGCTCCTCCGGCCTCCGCTTCGGACTGGGCACCGACGGGGCCTGCTCCAACAACCGCTATGACCTGTTTGCCGAAATGCGTACCGCCGCCCTCCTGGCCAAGGTGGCCACGGGCGACCCCACCGCCTGTTCCGCCGCCGACATCTACCGCACCGCCACCGTGGACGGCTTCCGCCTCTTCCGCCTCGACGCCGGCGAAATCTCCGTCGGGAAAGCCGCCGACTGCATCCTGGTGGACCTGAATCACTCGGGACTCGTCCCCGGTCACAACCTCGTCTCCGACCTCGTCTATGCCGCCACCCCCGAATGCATCGACACAACAATCTGCGCGGGCCGGATTCTGATGCGCCACCGACACATTCCGGGCGAGGAGGAAATCCGCCGCACCTTCCGCGAGTTCGCCGCGCGACTCTAAAGCGACAAGTTTTCCACAGTATGGAAGATTTTTTCGCCGTTTTTCCACACAATGGAAAAAATGTTTCCACACCGTGGAAAACTCGACGAGCCGCAACAAAGCGCGGAGAGGGCGAATCGGGCTTTTTTTGATTTTTTCTTCTACACGCTTGACTTCTATGGGCGTCCCGCTATCTTCTCCCACGATTTTCGGGTCCAGCGTAGCTCAATGGTAGAGCGGTTGGCTGTTAACCAATAGGTTACAGGTTCGAGCCCTGTCGCTGGAGCCAATTTTTCCGCGTTTCGGGCGTTTTTTCCGGCGGTAACCGGGGAA
>CAYNHA010000266.1:0-34865 GCA_964397035.1 uncultured Verrucomicrobiota bacterium | reverse complement strand
ATACGAATTGCGGGAGTAATTCAGTGGTAGAATGTCAGCTTCCCAAGCTGAACGTCGCGAGTTCGATCCTCGTCTCCCGCTCCACTCTTTTGGTCTTCCACCCGAACGCCATGAAACCATCCCTCCAGTTGCTTCTCGTTGCGGCGGGGATGGTCTGGCTGGGCTGGGTCGCAGGCGCGGGCGCGCTAGAGCCCTCGGGCAAACAAGTGATGGGCTGGCATCCGTGGTGGATGGGCACCACCTACGTGCGGTACGACTACACGAAGCTCGACACGGTGGCCTACTTTTCCTACGAGGTGAACCCCACCAACGGCAATCCCCTCACCCTTCACGACTGGGCCACGACCCCGCTGGTGGGCTGGGCGCACTCCAACGGCGTCAAGGTGGTGCTGACCGCCACGCTGTTCGGGGAGACCCAAAACAATCTCCTGCTGGGCAATCCCGCCAGTTGCTCCAATCTGATCCACCAGTTGACGGTGGCCGTTTCCAACCGCGGGGCCGACGGGGTGAACATCGACTTCGAATTGCTCGGCAGCGGCGTGCGCGCGCCTCTCACCGCGTTCATGAGCAACCTCACGGCGCGCCTCCGACGCGATTTGCCGGGTGCGACGGTGTCGATCGATCTTCCTGCTGTCGACTGGAACCATTCGTTCGATGTGGCAGCGCTGGACGGCTTCCTCGATTGGCAGATCATCATGGGCTACGACCTTCACTGGTCCACGGCGGCGCAGGCCGGCCCCGTGGCCCCGCTGCGGGCCAGCGCCACGTGGGGGGCCTACAGCGTGGAGCGCGCGATCGACGACTATCTGGCGCTGGGCGTCCGGCCCCAGCGCCTGCTGCTGGGCTGTCCGCACTATGGCTACGACTGGCCCGTCGCCAGCTCCAACATCCCCGCCGCCACGATCGGCGCGGGGACGGAACTCAACTACTCCGCGGCCAAGGCCGCCGCCGCGACGTACGGGCGCCGCTGGGACGCGGCCAGTTCATCGCCCTACTACGTCTACCGATCGGGAGGCGTCACCCACCAAGCTTGGTATGACGACGCCGAAAGCCTCGGGCTCAAGTACGACATGGTCAAGGCCAAGGGTATCGGCGGCATCTCCATCTGGGCGCTGGGCTTCGATGATCCGAACCGCGAACTCTGGGAACTCATCGGCCAGAAATTCGCCACGCCGGCCTGGGACCAGGGCTACGCCGACATCGGCGGCGGGTGGCGGCGGCTGACCTGGTTCGGCGACTACATCCCCATGGGCGGCGAGGGATGGATCTGGCACAACCGCCACGGTTTTTTCTTCGTGGCGTCCGATTCCGTTCCGAACAGCGTCTGGCTCTATGCAATGGACATGGGCTGGCTCTGGACGGGGGACGGAATCTATCCGTACTTGTTCCGGGCCGCCGATTCCATCTGGCTTTGGTACAACGGCGCCACCCAGCCGCGCTGGTTCCTGAACATGCAAACCATGCAGTGGGAACAACGGCCATAGAGACAATCCGGTGGCCCACGGATGGGCACAATGGACACGGTGCGGGAGTTCGCGAGTTGGATATGGCGTTGGGTTGGGCGAGGCATCCATGCGAGCCGGGCCGTTGCTGAAACGTCCCCAAATTCAAAATCCAGAATTTTGCCACAGAGCGTGCAGAGAAAACCGAGAATCCGAAGCGGTTTGGAAAAACCGGACTATCACATATAATTATAAGTGATAGCCGCAAGATGCCCAAGGGTTCGCATTTCCGAATTGCGCGGAGATCCGTTCCGGGCCTACACTCAAGTCATGAAAGCATTTCTTCTGGCGTTGGGGTTGATTTCGTGTCTGGTGGCGCCGGTGCGGGCGCAGGCCGAGCGGACGGAGGCAGGAGCGGATGCGCCCGTCTATGTGATTCCGATCCGGGGGCAGATCGAGGGGGCGCTGCTGTATGTGATCCGTCGCGGGCTGGCGGAGGCGGAGCAGCAGAATGCGGCGGCGGTGGTCCTGGTGATGGATACGCCCGGCGGGACGCTGGGTGCGGCGAGCGATATTGTCCGTTCGATCCAGGCGGCGAAGCGTCCGGTCTACACGCTGGTGGAAAAAGACGCGTTTTCGGCGGGGGCGATCATTGCACTTTCCACCAAGGCCATTTATATGGCGCCGGGGTCGGTCATCGGCGATGCGCTCCCGATCATGATGTCGCCTTTCGGGGGTGTGCAGGAAATGCCGGCTTCGGTGGAGGAAAAGGCGGTATCGGCGGTGTCGGCGCTGGTCCGTTCGGCAGCGCAGGAGGCCGGACACGATCCCGAGCTGGCCGAGAAAATGGTGCGGCGCGAAACGGAGTTTAAGATCGGCGACGAGGTGATTTGTCCTGCGGGGCGCCTCCTGACGCTGACGGCCGACGAGGCGGCGCGTCCTGGCAAGGACGGGAAGCCCCTCCTCTCCGCGGGAATGGCGGCAAATGTCTCGGTGGTGTTGGAAAACCTTTCGCTGGCAGGACGTCCGATAATCGAAATGCAGATCACCTCCACCGAAAAAATTGCGCGATTGATCGCAGGGGCAGCCCCCATCCTGATGATGCTGGGATTTTTGGGAATTTACATTGAGATCAAAACGCCGGGGTTTGGTCTGCCCGGCATTTTGGGAGCAGCCTGTCTGGCGCTCTTCTTCTGGGGACACCACATCGCAGGGCTTGCGGGGATGGAGGATTTGCTGATTTTTGCGTTGGGAATCATTCTGATTCTGGTGGAGATATTCCTGATTCCGGGCTTTGGCTTCACGGGCGTTTTCGGCATCGCGCTGGTGCTGGTCTCACTCATCGGTGCCATGACGCGCATTGTCCCGGGCGGAACGTGGCTGCCCGTGTGGGACGATTTGCAAACTCCAATCTTCCAGACGGGCGTGGCCCTGGTGGGCACGGGCGCGCTGGCGCTTTTGCTGGGGCGCTTCCTGCCGGAAAGCCAGTTGTTCCGGAAGATCACCCTCCGCGCGGAGAACACGGCGGCCGATGGATACACGGCGGCACCCGACACAACGCCGTGGATTGGCAAGAGCGGCACGACGCTGACGGCGCTCCATCCGGCCGGGGCGGCGCGCGTGGAGGGGCAGCGGCTGGATGTGGTGACAGCCGGGGAATTCATCGAGGCGGGAGTGGCGGTGAAGGTCACGGAAGCCCACGGAAGTCGGATTGTGGTGAGGAAAGAGTAGGAGGAAAAGAACGGACGGCCCGTAGATCCGCCCCTATCTTTCCATCCGGGAGTCCAGGGCATCGTAGGCTTTGAGAAGATCGCGGACAAAGCCAAAACCGATGCGGGGTAGCCAATACTCGCTGACCTCGATCACGATGGCATCTCGTCCTTGGATTTCCTTGAGCAAATCGAGCTGGCGCTTGTCGAGGGGGGCGTTGGGTTCCGCGGGATAGAAATATTGGCGGTTATAGTAGTAATAGGTGTTGCGCTTGCGGTAGAGATGCTGGCGATCCATCCAATTGGTGAGGGTGAAAACAAAGCTATCGCCAATCACCAGCACATCCGGCGAATAGGTTCAAGGAATGGTTTCCACGACAGGGTGGATTTGCGGCCCGGCCAGGGAGCGGCAGGACCACAGATTCAGCAGGTCGCCGAGGTCGTTGTCGGAATCGACGATGATGTGGTTGGTTTCGGCACCGACCACGCGCAGTTGGGGCATATCCTTGCCGGTGAGGTCGCGCAGGCTCTCCATGATGCGCGAGACGACGCGTGCGGCTCCATATTGATTCCAATGGGTGCCGCCGTTGGCAAACAGCCGGGGAATGCCGGGCTCCTGCTTCCACTCCAGAAAGAGCTCGTGGGCATCGACAATGTTCACGCCGTCTTGGCGCAGGCGCTCCCGGATGTTCTGGTAGTTGCTGCGGCGAGCGGGGCGCCCCGCCACGTCGGCGGTGAGAGGGAGGAATTCGGGGTAGATTTCGGCCTTGCTGGGCGCGATGACAAGCAGGAAGGCAATTCCGTCGGCGGCCAGCCGGTCTTGCAGGCGGCGCGTGGACTCGCTGACGTTCTTCAGTTCGGCCTCGGGGCGGCCGCCCCCCTGGTTGTAGGCATCGACATAGACTTTCTCAAAGAGAACGCCTTCGCGCCCCATGAGAACTTGCGTACCGTTCCGCTTGGGCAGTTCGCCAAACAATGTGTGGTTGATCTGGTTGGCGGTGCGAACAAACACGCCGCGCAAGCCTAGGCGCGGGGTGAGCCAGGCATCGAATTCCGCCTGCAGGGTTCCGTTCCACCAGGCCGCGAGGCTCCGGGTGGGCGGTTTGGCGGCATTTTCCACACCAGTCAACGGAACATCGGGCGGGAAGCCGGTCACCGACTGAAACAGCGGCAACGCCAGAAAGGTGAAGAAAAAAGCCACGGAAAGGATGAGAAATTTCTTCATCGCGTCAAAACCGGAAGTAGATGAAGGGATTGAAGCTGCTGGTGGCCAAGACGGCCGACGACCAGATCAGGAGGACCATGGCCACGGCAAAACGGCCCATTGCCTGTCCCACGGTGGCTCGGGAGGCATCCAGCCGCATAAAATCGAAGGGATGTGGCCGGACAGCGGGACCGAAGCAGAGCAGTAGCGACGCCACAAGCATCCATTGGTGGCGCACACCAAATTCGACAGCGGCAACAGCATCGGGCGCGGCGGAGAACACGTTCAGCATTCGGCCCATGTAGGCCAGCGCATGGGGCAGCGTTTCCGCGCGGAACAGGACCCAACTGAACAAAACCAGCACAAACGTCACAGGAAGCCCAACCCATGCGGGGGCGCGGGAAAGGCTTGTGCCCTTGAAAAGTTTATCCACACAAAGGAAAAACCCATGAAAAGCACCCCACGCAACAAAATTCCATGCCGCGCCATGCCAGAATCCCGACACCAGGAACACGAGCCAGAGATTCAGGTAGGTACGAGCTACCCCCTTCCGGTTGCCGCCGAGGGGCACATACACGTACTCGCGCATGAAGTTCGACAGCGAAATGTGCCAGCGGCGCCAAAACTCGGTGATGCTGCGCGAAATGTAGGGGCGATTGAAATTCTCGAGGAATTCAAAGCCCATCATGCGACCCAACCCGATGGCCATGTCGGAATAGCCGGAGAAATCGAAATAGATTTGGAACGCGTAGGCCAGGATGCCCAGCCAGGCCACACCGCAGGAAAGCGACGCGGGTGCGGCGCCAAAGGCGGAATCGGCCACCTCCGCCATGGTGTTGGCCACCAGCACCTTTTTGCCCAGGCCTTGGCAGAAGCGCAGGATGCCCGAATAAAACTGTTCCAGCGTGTAGTCCCGGTGGCAAAGCTGGAGGGCCACATCGTGATAGCGCACGATGGGCCCCGCGATGAGCTGGGGAAAGAGGACCACATATAGCAAATAGTCCGCCGCATTCCGGGCAGGTTGGGCGGTACCCCGGTAGACGTCCACCAAATAGCTCACTTTTTGGAATGTGAAGAAGGAAATGCCAATCGGCAGGACAACGGCCGTCCAGGAAATGGAACCGGAACCCCATCGGGCCAGCCAGCTGTTCAGCTCGGCCACAAAGAAATTGGCATATTTGAAATAGAGCAACAGGGAGATGTTCAACACCACCGCCACCGCCAGCACCCCTTTCCGGGCGGCCGGAGATCGCTTTCCCAGCGGCAATTCGCGGCTCAGGACAAAATCCAGCAGACTCGAAATCGCCAGTACGATCACGAATCGAGGGGCACCCCAGGCGTAGAAAAAGCCGCTGGCCAGCAACGCCACGGCATTCCGGTACTTCGCGGGACAGACGTAATACGCCACCAGCAGCAACGGAAGGAAAACAAACAGGAACGTGAGGGAACTGAAGATCATGCCGGGGAAAGATGCCGAATCCCCCCGCCCCGCGCAAGCGGGAAAACCCCAATTGCCCCCTCCAGGCGCATCCCCGAATCATGGACTTCAACGGACAGGATTTCGTTTGCCTGGATGTTGAGTGCGGCGGCATGACGCCGCTTTGGGGCTGCGACATGTCGCGGGTTGGAAAAATGCGCTCATGACCGCGCACTCCAAAATGGTCCATGCTAACGTTTCTACCTCCCTCGGCCAGTGAAACGGGGAGGGCCTCCCTCTCTTGAGAAAATCCCGGCTTCATGAACCTTCGTCTGCTTTGCAATACAAACGGCGCCAATTGATAAGGCAGTATCGATCCGATGAACAACGAATGAACGCCGATGGACATGGATTTCATAATGAATAGCCGAAAACCGGAGGTGATCTTTTGACTAGTTATTATAATAACTAGTTGATTTGAGGCGGTAACACCCTGGCCGGAATCACGGAAGAGAGGGCGCAGGCAATGAAACGTGGATGCTCCCGTCCCCTCTCGGGCGCAATCCCGCTTCGCTGACCATAAGCGGTTGTCACTCCCCTCCCGGTCACGACTGGAGAAATATATCCAATATATCCAACATTCAAATTGTGAGAAGGAGCCGCAGAAGCGGTGCGCCGGGGAATTCCAGGTAGGACGCTACCTCTGGGATCACCGTCCCTTTCCATTCTTTCCCAATCGGATATGGATATTCAATGGTGGATTTTGAAGATTTGAAGTCAATGAAACGTGAATGATCTCCCCCCACTCTCCCTTTCCGTGGCACGGGCCCTGCTATCTATTCGTCAGCCATGGATGCAATCAACACATTGATGAAACAGGTTCTGGACGGAAGCGCGATGCGAAACCGCGCCATTGCCAACAACATCGCCAATGCCACCACCGCCGGATATCGTCGACGCGAAATCGATTTTGTTTCTCAATTGAACGACGCCATGAAGTCCAAGAATCCAGACGACTTGAAGAACTGGACGCCCAAAATGGAAACTGCCCGCCGCGAAATCCCGATCCGGCTGGAAAAGGAATTTGCCTTGCTGTCCGAGAACCAACTACTCTATCAGACCTCGGCGGATATCTTATCGAGGCGGTACGCCACCCTGCGAGCTGCGATTACTGGTAAGCGTTGATGAATAGGGAGATGCGATAATGTCAGACCACAGCATAATGCCAGCGATGACCGTCTCAGCCAGTGCGCTGGACGCCCAGAGCCATCGCATGCGGGTGATCGCGGCCAACATCGCCAATGCTCAAACCACACGCGATGCCAACGGGAACGTCTACCGTCGGCGCGATGTGGTTTTTGCATCGGAACTGGACCGCCAGGTCGGTTCGAACCGGCGCAATCCATCGGGGTTGCGCGGGGTACGGGTGGCGCGTACCGTGGAAGACAACTCCCCTCTTCAGCGCATGTACCGGCCGGGACATCCGGACGCGGATGAGGAAGGGTATGTCACCATGCCCAACGTGAATCCGATGGAAGAAATGGTCGATTTGATGGTTGCAAATCGGTCCTACGAGGCAAATGTTGCCGCAATGAAGACCTCTCGCACAATCGCTCAAAAAGCATTGGAGATCGGAAGATGAACCCCCTAGATGCCTATCAAGCCATTCAGGCCACCCGCAATCCTGAGCTTCCGCCGTCCATCGAAGCGGCCCAAGCAGGGAAGGAAAAGGGTCCCTCTTTTCAATCCGTTCTGGGAGATCTGGTTAAGGAAGTGAACGGCCTCCAGGAAGACGCCAGCCGTTCCATCGAAGGTTTGGTGACGGGTGAAACCCAGAACATTCACGATGTCACCACGCGCATGACGGAAGCTGGCATTGCGTTTGATTTGATGATGGAAGTCCGGAACAAATTGCTGGATGCCTACCAGCAAATACTCCAGATGCAGGCGTAGTACCCAGGAGGAAGTGAATCATGCTAGGGGCCATGTCATTGCTGTTTCGCCAGGTGGGAGCGATCTGGAGCCACTTCGGAATCAACCAAAAAGTCAGCATCATTCTCGCGCTGCTGGTGACGCTTTCGGCCATCGGCGGCATCCTCTATACCTCCCGGCGCCCCGACTACCGCCTGCTTGTCGCCGGCATGTCGCTTCCGGACGCGGCCAAGGCGCGCGAGCAGTTGGAAGAAGCCAAAATCGATGTACAGCTCCGCGATGGCGGCAACTCGATCTACGTCCCGGCTGCGGATGTGTACCGCGGCCGCCTGTTGCTGGCCTCGTCGGGTTTGCCCGGCGAGTCCTCCTCCGGCTTCGAGCTGTTTGAACAGCCCAAGTTCGGGTTGACCGAATTCGCCCAGCAGGTCAACTACCAGCGCGCCCTGCAAGGCGAACTGGAACGCACAATCACAGCCGTGGAGGGTGTCCAGGCCGCCCGCGTGATTCTGGTGATGCCGCGGGACCGCCTGTTCGCGACGGAACAGGACAAGACCGCCAGCGCCTCCATCATGCTGACTCTGCGGCGCGGATCGGCCCTGAGCTCCGGCCAGGTGCTGAGCATCAGCCAACTGGTCACGACCGCCGTGCCCGGAATGACCGAAGGCAACGTGACGATCACCGATCAGCAGGGCAACCTGCTCTCCGACAAGATGGACAAAGAAGACACGGCTTCTGGCTCCCCCCGCCGCCACATGGATATGCGCCACTCGATGGAGGAAGAACTGACACGCAAGGCGCAGGACATGCTGGACCGCTCCATCGGCCCCGGGCTGGCCATTGTGCGCGTGAGCGCCGAGCTGGATTTCCGCCAGGTCGAAAAATACAACGAAACCTACGACTCGGAAAACCGCGTCGTGGTCCGCGAAACCATCAGCTCCGAAAAATCCAGCGAACCCATCACGCTGGCGGGGGCGGGAATGGCCCGCGTGGCGGTGGGTACCCCTTCCGACATCTCGGTGGAACAGGCCATGGGACAGATGAACCGCGAAGACATCGACACGGAATACAAGGTGCCGTCAGGCCGTGAAACCGTGGTGGACAAGGGTGGGCGCATTGCCCGCCTGTCGGTCTCGGTGTCGGTGGCGCGCGGCTCCGAGCCCCGCACGCCCGAAGCCATTCAGCAGATCGAACGCATGGTCCGTTCGGCCGTCGGGTTCTCCGCCACGCGCCAGGATGCCATCGAAGTGATCGAGATGCCGTTTGCCGACCTTCCCGCCACAAAGGAACTGGACATGTTCCGCTGGTGGCAGCGGCTTCCCGTCATGCCGGAAACCGCCTTCCGCCTTCTCGTGGGCCTGGCGCTCCTCCTGACCTTGTATGGATTCAGCCGCAAGGCGCTCCGCCAACTGTCCGTGCAGCGCGAAGACGTCGGCACCCCCGTGGCGGAACTGGCCGGCAACGAGCACACCACGCATCACCTGCCGGAAGCCGAACCTTTCGAAGAGAACATGGACAAGAACGAACAACTGGAATACGCATCGCGCCTGGCTGAGCAAAATCCATCCATCGTCGCCATCTGGATTGATCAGACTCTCCGCAATGCCACCGCCGCCAAGTCGTAAGGATCTGCATCATGGAACTAACGACCACCAAGGAAGAAACCAGCGTCGCCACCCGCGACGGAACGATGACCAGCGAGCAGAATGTGGCCATTTTCCTGGCCAGCCTGCCGGAAAAAACCGCCGCCGTCATTTTGCAGCGCCTGTCCCCCCCCGTCCTGAGTCGCGTGGCCAATGCCATCCGCAATCTGGGCGTGGTTTCGGGCGAAGTGCGCCAGCGCGTCCTGAGCGACTGCCTGAGGGGCATCACGGATGCGAAAAATTCCGTCATGGGCGACGAACAGACCGCGAGCAACCTGCTGCTGCAGGCCATCGGCGAGAAACGCGCCGCCGCTCTGATGGGCGACGAGGAAGGCACTCCGGCCGCTTTCGCCAGCCTGGCCGGCATGGGCGCCGAGCAGATTCTTTCCGTGATCGGCCGCGAACAGCCCAGCGTGATCGCCATGGTGCTGCGCTACCTGGATCCGGAACTGGCGGCCAACATCCTCAACATGGTCCCGCATGAGGTCAGCAAACGGGTCATGATGATCCTCTGCACCGGCCGCCCCCCTTCCGAGGCGGTGGTCACCCGCGTTCAGAACTACATCGAAGCCCGCCTGGGCAAGACCAAGGAAACCGAGCGGGCCGACACCGGCGACATCATTGACCGCGCCTCGTCCATCCTCCAGGCGGTGGACCACGCCCTCTCCGAAGACATCCTGCAGGCCATCGACGAGCAATCCCCCGAGCTGGGCACCGAGCTGCGCGACCGCCTCTTTAAGTTCGACGACATCGTGCGCCTGAACGACATGGACATGCGCCGCATCATGCAGGAAGTGAACATGGATACGCTGGCCATTGCCCTGCGCACCGCTCCGATGGATGTCCGCGAGAAGTTCTTCAGCAACATGTCCAAGCGCGCCGCGCAAGGCATCAAGGAAGACATGGAGTTCTCTTCCAAGGTGAAGCTCTCCGAAGTGGAGATCAAGCAGAAGGAAATCACCACGATCATCCGCGAACTGGACGGCCAGGGTGAAATCAGCATTCACGGAGGCGGACGCAATGAATACGTATGATTCGGCCGCCGCGCGGAACCGGGGAGCCCCCCCGGTATCCTTCCGGGCCCGAGGATGCGTCCTGATGGAAGAATCCCGGGAGGCCGAAGAACTTGCCGCCCGGAAAGAGGCCGCCGAAATCAAGGACCGCCTCGAACGCGAGCAGATCCGCCGGGCCGCCGAAGAAGCCGCCGAGAAGCGCCTGCAGGCGCAGCTCGAGGCCATGCGCCAGGCCCAGCAGAAGCTGTGGACGCAATTTCACGCCGAAATGGGCAAGACCCTCCGGGAGCTGGAGGCGGACATCAAGCACCAGCTCATCGGCATGACCATCCGCACTGCCGAAATCCTGCTTTGCCACAAGTTGCCCGACGCCGAAATGCTGCGCAACATCATGCAGGAGGTGCTCTCCCCCATCTCCGACCTTCAAGGCGTACGCGTACGCGTCGCCAAGGGCACGCTGCATCTGCTGACGGGCGATGCCGACATCCCTCTGCAGCATCCGGGCATTGAATGCGTCGAGGATCCCGAACTGAAAACCGGCGACGTGGTCGTGGAAAGCCGCAATGGAATTTTCGACGGGCGCCTGCGCTTGCGCCTCGAACAACTGGCGGAAGCCCTGTCGCAACCCCCGGTGGAACACTCTGCCGACAAGTAGCGTGCCATGAACATGCCCGGCCCCATCAACATCGACCTGCTCTCGCGCCTCGAACGGCTTCCCCGGAAAAGCTGGACGCGTTCGGAAGGGCGCGTGACCCGCGTGATCGGGTTGACCATCGAATCCATCGGCCCGCGGGCTTCCGTGGGCGATTTGGCCTGGATCGAAAGCGGCCCCGCGGAAAAGAGGATCCGCATTCCGGCCGAGGTGGTGGGATTTCATGACCGGTCTGTCATCCTGATGCCCATTGAATATGCCGCAGGCATCCGCCCCGGCGACCGCGTACTGACGGCCGGACAGCTCCGCATTCCGGCCGGCGCCGGCATGCTGGGGCGCGTGGTGGATGGCCTCGGCCGTCCGCTGGACTCCCTGCCCCCACCCACCGACACCGAGCAAGTGGCCATCGACCGGGCCGCCCCCTCGCCCTTGTCCCGCCGCCGCCTGGATCAGGTTTTCCACACAGGCGTCCGCGCCCTGGATGGATGCCTCACCTGCGCCAAAGGGCAGCGCATCGGAATCTTCGCCGGCAGCGGCGTCGGCAAAAGCGTGTTGCTGGGTTCCCTGGCCCGCAATTCGTGCGCCACCGTCAACGTCATCGCCCTCATCGGCGAGCGCGGGCGCGAAGTCCGCGATTTCATCGAGAAAAGCCTGGGGGAAGAAGGCCTGCGCAAATCCGTGGTGGTGGCCGTCACCTCCGACCAGTCTCCGCTCCTCCGCCGCAAGGGAGCCTCCACCGCGATGGCCATCGCCGAGTATTTCCGCGACCGTGGCGAGGACGTTCTCCTGCTCATGGATTCGGTGACCCGCTATGCCATGGCCCAGCGGGAAATCGGCCTGGCCATTGGCGAGCCCCCCACCACCAAGGGCTATCCCCCCAGCGTGTTCGGCATGCTGGCGCAACTGCTCGAACGGCCCGGAACCTCGGCCCATGGAACCATCACGGCTTTTTTCTCCGTTCTGGTCGAGGCCGACGACATGAACGACCCCATCGCCGACAGCGTCCGTTCCATCCTCGATGGCCACATCGTGCTCTCGCGCGAGCTGGCCGAAGCCAACCACTATCCCGCCATTGACGTGCTGATGAGCATCAGCCGCCTGATGAGCGAAGTGGCCACCCCCAAACAGGCCGAATGGGCCGGGCGTCTGAAGGAACTGCTGTCGGTGTATCGCCATGCCGAAGACCTCGTCAATGTGGGGGCCTATGTGGCAGGCTCCAATCCGCGCATCGACGAAGCGCTCCGGAAAATGGATCCCATCCGCTCCTTCCTGCGACAGCGCCCCTATGAGGTGTCCACCATGGAGAAAACCCTGGAGCTGCTGGAGAAGGTCGTGTCATGAAGCGTTTCAAGTGCAGCCTGCAGCGCGTGATGGATGTCCGGGAAGTGGCCGTCAGCCAGTGCGAGGCCATGCTGGCCGAATCCAACCGCGCGCTGAATGCCCGCCGGGCCGAGCACCGGAAATGCGACGAGGAACTGCACCGGGCCTCCGAAAAAATCATGGCGGAATCCGGAAAATCCGCACAACCTTTCCATGAATGCCTTGCCCAGCGGGCCTGGTTCCAGCATTTGTCCGAACGCGTTCAGCACGCCGCCCAGGCCACGCAGAAGGAAAGCGCCAAGGTGGACATCCGCCGCGCCAACCTGAAAAAGGCCCTACTGGAGCACAAGGTCATCGAGAACCTGTCTCGGCGCGAGCGGTGCGACTGGCTCGAACAACTGCGTCAGACCGAGCAGAAAACAATGGATGAAGTGGCCTCGGGAACCCGCGAACGACGCAAGCATTCCGAACGGAACGAACCGTCCGCCCTCCACAACCCCGCGAGATCTCCATGAAGTTTCTTGTTCTGTTATTGAGTCTGTTCTGCGCCGCGCTTCTTTCCGTGCTGGCGGCCTTGTACGCGTCGGGACGCCTGGAAAAAAAGGAAGAGCCCGAACCTGTTGTCGTCGCCGAAGTCAAACCCGAAGTCCGGTCTTCGATGTTTCCCGAACAGAGCCGGGCCGTCGAGGAATTGATGAAGGCAATTGTTGCCCGGCAGGAAGCCATGGGACGGCAAGAAACTCTCCTCAACGACCGGGAAGAGCAAATCAAGCAGGAAATGGCGGTGCTGAACCGGATGCGCGACGAGCTGGCCCTCGCCCAGAAGGAGATTGACGCTTATTTCGGGAAAGTGGCCGAAATGTCGCAAGGCTGGGATGACGACGAGCGCAAAAACATGCGAAAACTCTCGGAATTCTACGCAAAAATGGATCCCCAGAATGCCGCCAAGCTTCTCTCGAAAATCGAACCCGCGCGCGTGGCGCGCATCCTGAACAACCTTTCCGACCGCCAAGCGGCCGCCATTATGGATGCCACCGTGGCGCTGGGCCCGAATGGCATTGAACTTGCTGTAAAATGGACAGAGCTGATCCGCCAGATGAAAGAACCGCAGAAAACCTCTCCATAACCAGTAGCCCGTAATCCGGACCCTAGCCATGTCGAACCTGATGAGTGTATTGCCGATTTCTTCGGGGGAATCTCCCAGCCTCCCTCCCCTGAAGGAACGAAACACCCTCTTGGGGGACGAGCGCCCCTTTGCCCGCTGGCTTGAGGAATCCTGCCGTGACCGCTCGCGCCAATCCCCCCGCGAAAACGGAAAACCCAAATCCAATTCGCAGGACAAGTCTTCCTCTTCCCCTTCCGTTGAAATCTCCGCGGCTCCCGAAAGTGCCGGCACCGACGAAGCCCTTGATGAGATGCCTCCCGGAGAAAACACTTCCCCCCTCTTGCAGGCCCATGGGCAGGAGGAAGAACCTGCCGTAGAATCCCCCAACACTGAATTGTCCGAGGAATCCCTCCTGGGAACCGAAGAATCCGCCGCAAGAATCCCAACTCCTTTCTTGAGCGTGGAACGCCCGGCGGCGGAACGGCCACCTTCTGCGGGTATCCCCAAGCCCATGGAAGCGGAACCGGCCATGGCCGAGCCCACCGGAAAACCCGCAGTTGAAGTTCAATCCCCCCCGCCCAATCCTGCCCCGGCCCCCGGGATTGCACAGGCAGAAGACAAGGTGTCGTCCACCGATTCGTTTTCCTCCCCGCCAACTCCCGCCCCTGTCATCTCCACGCCATCCGAATCCGCTGCAACAACTCCGCAGCAGGACGTCGACATGGACATTCCTTCGGACTCCGTCCCGCCTCTCTCCGAGGCATCGGATGGCATGCCCCCTCCCGATTGGACAGCCGAAGCTGCCGAGGAAACGATGGAGACTCTCCCCCCGTCCTTGCCAGCGCCTTCCACCCCTTCGACCAGTCCGTCATCGTCGGCATCCGAGACTTCCACGGCAGTCCCCGAAACCGTGGAGCCAGATGTGACACAGGTGCCCGGCGCCGATTCCTCGGACGGCTTTGGAGAAAAGAGTGGCTCCCGTTCCTTCCAATCCCATCAAGAGGCCATGGCCCAAAGCGCCATCCCAAGCCAACCCGCCGGCTCGACCAGTGAAACGCTGTCCACCGAGATGCCCGCGCCCCTTCCTCCTCCCTCCTCCGCAACGGCTCCGCTTCCGCCGTTCATGCAGCCAGCCGTGCTGGCACAGAACCTGGACCGCCTTGTCCTTCACTCGGTCCGTTCCGATTCCCACAGCATCCGTATCGAGCTTGAGCCGGTGTCGCTTGGCCGCGTGACGCTGCAATGCCGCGAAACCAGCGAGGGACTCAGCGTAGAGATTCAAGTGCAAAGCAATCAAATCCGCTCGCTTCTCTCGGCGCAGGAGCAGGATCTGAGAGACAGTTTGGAGTCCCAGGGCATGCAGATGGGCAAATTCTCGGTGACCTGCCGGGATGGCGAAGGCCGTTCCGACGGTGACCGTCCGGGGCAGCACCGGAATCCGGATTCGCCGGATGGCGAAGGCCGGCAGATCGAGGCCAAACCCGCCTCCGGCACATCGGGAACGGAACGTGGAAACCGCATGGGCACAAGAAACCGCTGGGTGGCATGACACGCGCAACAGGAAGGAACTGGATATGGATACAGTAAATGGAATTTCAAATGTGGTGACTCCGGTGGATATCAACACCCTGTCGCCCAAGGATCAGGCCGCCCTGCTGGCCGTCCAAGAACAGGAAGACACCAAGCCGGGTGGAGCTCTTGGCAAGGACGAGTTCCTGAACCTGCTGGTCACGCAAATGTCCAACCAGGATCCCCTGGACCCCATGGACAGCAGTGAGAGCATTGCCCAGCTCGCCCAATTCAGCGCTCTGGAGCAAATGCAGAATGTCGGCGACCAGATCGCTTCGCTGCGCCAGGCCAGTGGCATCACGGATGCCCTGCTGCTGCAGGGGCAGAACGTGGAGGCCGTCGATGCCAACGGCGTGACCTATACCGGTACCGTGGACAATGCCGTTTGGGGTTCCACCGGCCTTGTCCTCACCATTGGTGGCACCAAGGTCCCCATGTCGAACATTGTCGAGTTGCGCCTCGTCCAACTCCAAGAAGAAACCACTGGAACGGAAGGCGACGAAACCGTCACCGACTCCGGGACCGAATCCAGCACAGAGACTGTCGAAGCAACCTAAACCGAAAAAAGAGGAGAACAACCATGCTACCTTCCATGTACAGCGGCGTATCAGGATTGCTTACGCATCAACAGCGAATGAATGTGATCGGCAACGATGTATCCAACGTGAATACCGTCGGCTACAAGCAAAGCGATGTTTCCTTCAAGGAAGCCTATGTTCAAACATTGCGCGCCCCCGCTCCCGGAACTCCCGGCCAGCAGGTCGGCCTCGGCGTGCAGATGGGCCAGATTGCCAAGGATTTCAGCGGCGGCGCCCTCATGCAAACGGGAACGGCCTCCAACTTTGCGGTTTCCGGCAATGGCTTCTTTGTTGTCTCCGATCCGGCCAGCACACAACAATATTTCTCCCGCGCGGGCGACTTTGTCCTCGACGTGGATGATGCCACGAACCAGACCTATCTGATCACGTCCGAAGGCCGCCGTCTTCAAGGCGTGATGGGCGGCCCCCCGGCTCCCGACCTCACCGGCATGACCATGGCCGACATGCAGGACATCGTCCTGCCCGCCAACACCACGGCATATTCCGTTGGAATGGATGGCACGCTCTACATTTCCATCAGCGGAGCGGCTCCGGTGGCTTCCGGACGCATTGCCCTTGCCAATTTCGACAACCCCGGCGGCCTTCTGTCCGTCGGAAGCAATCTCTACCAGGAGACGGCGGCCGCCAGCATCCGCGCATTCACCAATCCGGGCGAAACCGGAACCGGACAGGTCTTCCAGGGTTATCTCGAGAATTCGAATGTTGACTTGGCGGGTGAATTCACAGATATGATCATCACCCAGAGAGGTTTTCAGGCCAATTCCCGCACGATCACCACGTCGGATGAAATGTTGCAGGAATTGCTCTCTCTGAAACGGTAAGGAGCTGAGGAATGATCATCTGCGCGGACCTTCACGGTCGTCCCCTGTACGTCAATCCGGATTTACTGGAACGGATCGAGCTCACTCCCGACACCCAGCTCGTGTTCGTCAACGGCAAGCGGACGTTCGTGAAGGAGGCGCCCGAAGTCATTGTCGACCGGATCGTGGCCTTCCGGCAACGAACCGGGGTCTGCAATGCGGTCCCCATCTGGCGGAAGGATGTCGTCGCCGATCAAGGCAAGGAATAACGCGGTATGGATATCGGGACACTGTTGGGAATCATCTTTGGCTCGGGAATCATCATCGCCGCCATTGCCATGGGCGGCGGGGGTGGCTTCTTCGATGTTCCCTCCCTGCTGATCACGATTGGCGGGGCCCTCTCGGCCACGCTGATTAACTTCCCCCTGCCGAAAATCATCCGCACGATGGGCGTCGTCCGCAAGGCGTTCATGAGCCGCGACAAGGACTATCTGGCCGTGTTCAACCGCTTGTCCGACTTTGCCGTCCGCGCCCGGCGGGACGGCATCCTCGGCTTGGAAAGCGATGTGGAAACCCTGGACGACCCCTTCATGCAGAAGGGACTGCGGATGGCCGTCGACGGCAACTCCGCGGAAGTGATCGAGGCGGTGCTGGAACAAGACATTGTGTCCATGGTGGAACGGCATCAGGTGGGACATGGCATTTTTGCAGCCTTGGCCAATTATGCCCCCGCCTTCGGCATGATCGGAACTTTGATTGGCTTGGTGCAAATGCTTCGCAACCTGAGCGACCCCAGCGCGATCGGCGTAGGTATGGCCGTGGCGTTGATCACCACGCTTTACGGCGCCTTGGTGGCCAACCTGATCGCCTTGCCCATCCAGGGTAAACTGGAACAGCGGACCTCGGAAGAAGTGGCCCTCCGCCGCATGGTGCTGCAGGGCATCCTCTCCATTCAGCAAGGCGACAGCCCCCGCGTGGCCCAGGAAAAACTGCGCAGCTATCTTCCCCCCTCCCTGAGAGCTAAAGCGGAAAGCTCATGAGTGCAAAACCACTCCCGGCCAAAAAACCCCCTATCGGTTGCCCCGGGTGGATGATGACCTTCGGCGACTGCATGTCGCTGCTGGTCACTTTCTTTGTCATGATGATCGCCTTCTCCTCCATGGAGGAAGAACGGCTGGCCGCCATGATCGGCGTTCTTCAGGGCGCGTTCGGCGTCGCCGACATGATGGAACCTCCCGGACTTGTGGAACGCAAGGCCATCAGCGACACCGAAGTCGCGAACATTGAGGAGCGCCACGAGTCCGTCCGCGGCGAATCGGAGCAGCTTCACTTCCTGACGCCCGATGAAATGGCCAACGCCGTCCCTGACTTCATCAACGAAATCCGCCCCAATTCCGTGGAACTCATGTCCGACCGCATTTTGATCCAAATGCTGGACGAAGGCCTTTCCATCGTTTTGGAAACCACGAATTTATTCACGGAAGGCACCGCCACCTGGCAAAGGGACTTCACTCCGTTGTGGACCGGCATCAGCGAACTCCTTCAGGGACGCGACAATGAAATCCGGATCACCTCCATGACCAGCGCCTCCGCCCCCGTCCGCAGCGATGTCGCCGCATCCAGTTGGGGACTCGGCGTCATCCGGGCGGACCACATTGCCCGCGAATTGCAGACGGTCATGAAATCCCCCCCCTCGCGCTTTGGCGTCGGAGTCCAGGTCTATGACGACGAAGCCAAGAACGCCCTCAACGACCATGTCGAAATCCTGATCATGGAAAAGGCGAAGGTCACCGATGTCGGCTCCGAACCCTCCTGGCCCAAGGGGATGTTCCGATGAAAAAGCCATCTGCCCCAGCCAAGAAAGCGGCCGCATCCGCCCCCGCCTACATGGCTCAATACACGGCCCTGATGACCATCCTGCTGGCCTTTTTCATCCTCATGCTCACCATGGGACACGAAAAAACAGCCGGCTTCAAGGAGGGCGTCGGCGACATTAAAAACCTGCTTGAACTGTCCGGCGGCGGAAATGGGCTGATGAGCTTTTGGCGCACCATGCGCCGGCCCGGCCTTCCCATGAAACTGAGCGTGAATGAAACCCCCGGCGCCAAACTGGTGGGCTATGAGGAAGATGCCGTGGATCAATTCAGCCTGGACGCCACCAGCATCAACAAAATCGGCTTCATGGATGACCGCCAAACCCTTCGCCTGCACTCCTCCATCCGGTTCGAGCCGGGCCAGGTGAGGATGGACCGCAGTACCCAATACGCACTTGACCAGGCGGTCGCCACAATTTACTCTCTCCAAGAGTATAACGTCGTGGTGTGCGCGCTGGTCAGTTCGGGCAAGCCCGAAGCGGATCGCCTGCTGGCAGCCCAACGGGCGGCTTGGCTCGTTCGCCACATCACGACCAGTGCGCAAATCCCGCGGGACCGGATCCGTGCGCTTGGTCAGGTAGGTAGTCTGGTGGACAAGGAAAGCGGAGAGCCCGTTGAAGTGCTGTTGCTGTTGCGCGACAAACGCGACGACATCAATGGCGTCTAAAGATTCGGAATAAAGAGGTTCACGATCATGGCACAAAACAATGACGACCTGATGGATGGAGATGAAAAACCCTCCGCGGCAAAAGCAAAACCTGCCGCCAAGAAAAAGGGTCCCCTTCTGTTAATCGTGTTCGGACTCTTGGTCATGATTATCGCCCCGCTCACGGTCCTGTTCCTGATCAAGAAACCGGCGGAAAAAACGGATGCGGAATCGGCCGTCCAAAAGCCCGCCCCCCAGCCCGTTGTGATGGCGATCGACCCCTTGGTGGTCAACATTTCCGGAACCCGCATGACGCGCGTGCTTCGCATCCAGGTTCATCTCATCTTGAGCGAACCCCGCCTCGAAGAGGTGATCAAGGAAATGATGCCCATGGTCAAGGACCGCATCATGAGCACCGCCGGACGCCGCACTCTGGACGAAATGGAGGGCGTGGACGACCGCGAATCCATGAAGCGCGACATTGCCCTCGAAATCAACAGCCTCATCCGCAGCCGCATGGCAGGCAGCGTGCTGGATGTCGCTTTCAGCGAATTCCTGATTCAATAGGCAGCCCCCATGTCTGAACAACTCACACAAGCTGAAATCGATGCCCTGCGCAATGCCGTGCGCTCGGGAGAGATGGCGGTTGTTCAGGAGTCCAAAGCGGCCGCACCATCGGATGACATCAAGGTCATTTCCTACGATTTCCGCAAACCCAAGCTCCTTTCCGCCGAACGGATGGTGAAACTGCAGCTTGTGCACCAATTGCTCCTCAAGAACCTGCAAACCATGCTCTTCTCGATGTTCAAGATCGCGGGCGAGTCCAAGCTGAGTGCGCTGGAGCAGGTTTCCTATGGCGAATACATGCTCTCCCTTTCCCCTCCCACATACCTGTTGAGCATTCAGGCCAACCCCGAGGTGGGAACCTTCGGCGTGGAAATGAGCCCCCCCATGGGCCAGATGCTTCTCGACATGCTTCTCGGCGGCGACGGCGTGGCCGCTTCCACAAGCCCCCCGCACGAATTCAGCGCTTTTGAAATGGAGATCATGCGCACCCTCAGCGACCGCCTCTTGGAAGAGCTGGAGTCGGCATGGAAACAAATGCACGACATCAATCTCCAGGTCATTGCCCAGGGCGTATCTCCCGAGCAGGTCCAGATCGCCCCCCCCGATACAGCCTGTTTGATTGCCGTCATTGATTTGCGCCTGAGCGAGAAATCCGTCCGGATGCAGTTCTGCTATCCGTTCACCATGCTCCAGATCATTTTTGAACGCGCGGAAACCGCCCGCGACGATCAAGCCGGCAAACGCTCCGGCATCCGGCAAAAGGTGCTGCGGGCGGTGCAGGCCACCCCCTTGCCTGCCAATGTGGAACTGGGCCGAGCCTTGATGAGCGCCGGCGAATTGGGCAGTTTGTGCGTCGGCGATGTCATCAAGCTGGATCAGCCCACCGGGGACCCCCTTCGGCTCAATATCGGCGACCGCATGATCGGCAGCGCCTTCGTGGGTTCCCGCCGCGGTCGCTTGGTCGCAGGCATCAACCACATCATGAAGCCCAACCAGGCGGCAACCGACAAGCGGCCTCCTGCACCGCCCCCCTCCCCGGCACCGGCGCCCGCACCGGCCCCCGCCCCCTCCGCTGTCCCTCCCCGCCCGCCGGCCCGCCCACCGGAAAAACCCCAGCCCGATAAATCGAAAGGCCATCCATCATGACCGACCCCAATCAAGATCCTTCCATCAGCGAAATTGAACGCCAAATGGCGGAAATGCTTGAAGAGAGCGAACTGGGCGGCAAGCCAAAATCCAAGACGGCGCCATCCGCCTCCGGCCCGGTCATTCATCGGGTTGAAATGGACGAGGTCAAAACCGTTCCCCGGGCCGCTCCCGATCCGGATGGCAACCTGAAACTCATTCTGGACATCGCGGTGGAAATCCGCGTTGAAGTCGGCAACTCCCGCCTCACTATCAGCGAACTGCTGAACCTGGCCCCCGGTTCCATCATTGAACTGGACCGCACGGCAGGCAGCCCCGCCGACCTGCTGGTCAACGGCACCAAGATCGGCCAGGGCGATGTCGTCGTGGTCGACGAAAGCTACGGCATCCGCCTCACCAAACTGGTCGATCCGCAGGATCGCATCAACTCGCTCTGAGCCCCCCCCTCCATGAGCCGCCCGTTGAATCCATAGCATGAATGTGGCGATCATCCCGGCCCGCGGGGGCAGCAAGCGAATTCCGAGAAAGAACATCCGCCCCTTCAACGGGAAGCCCATCCTTGCCTACTCCGTCGAAGCCGCCCGGGAAAGCGGATGCGTGGATCGGTTGCTGGTCTCCACCGATGACCCTGAAATCGCCGAGGTGGCCCGGTCCCTCGGGGCCGAAATCCCCTTCATCCGCCCCAACCATCTGGCCGACGACCAAACCCACCTGGACGCCGTCCTGAGCCATGCCGTCCAGTGGCTCATCGACCGGGGGGAAGCCCCCGATTATGTTTGCTGCATTTTCGCCACGGCACCGTTTTTGACCGGCTCCACCCTGCGCGAAGGTTTCCAGCGGCTCCAAGCCTCGCCCGGGAAGAAGCACGCTTTCGGAGTCACGAAATTTTCCTTCCCGATTCAGCGGGCAGTCCGGATCACACCCCTTGGCGGCATCGAACCCTTTCAACCCGATTGCATGAAAATGCGCTCGCAGGACCTCGAAGAGGCCTATCACGACGCCGGCCAGTTTTTCTGGGGCCGCCCCGAAGCGATCTTGAACCGGGACTCCATCTTTTCGCCCACTTCGATTCCCATCGTCATCCCCTCCCATCGGGTCCAGGACATCGACACCCCCGAGGACTGGGCCCGCGCAGAATGGTTGCACAAGGCCCTCATGCTGTCGGAGAACCATGCGCGCCGCCTTTCGAGTTGATGCTTCCGCCTCCATCGGCAGCGGCCACATCATGCGCTGCCTGGCATTGGCGGAGGCCCTGCGCCGCCGAAACATTTCCTCCACGTTCCTGTGCAGGGCCTTCCCTGGCCATGCTGGAGACGCCGTTCTGCGCCAAGGATTTGATCTGTGCCTCCTGCCCATCGGTTCCCACGCGGCATCTCCTCCCCCTCCGCATGCGACATGGCTGGGTGCCAGCCAAGAGGAGGATGCCGCGGCATGCGCCGAGCAGATGCCTGCAGATATCCACTTGCTCGTCGTGGATCACTACGCGCTGGATGCCCGGTGGGAAATCGCCATGCGGCGCCTTTCCACCGTTCAACTGGCCATCGATGACCTGGCCGACCGCCCCCATGCATGCGATTTCCTGCTCGATCAGAATCTCTCGTCGCAAATGGAGAAGCGCTATGAGGGTCTTGTCCCCGCGACCTGTCGCCAACTTCTCGGCCCATCCCATGCCTTGCTCCATCCTTCCTTTGATCAGGCTGCCGCAGGAGTGGCCGAGCGGATTTCCGTTCGAAGGCTCCTCCTTTTTTTTGGCGGCGGCGACACCGGTAACCTGACCTGCCGCGCCCTTCGCGAGTTGACGGACTTGCACATCCCCGCCGATGTCGTGATTGGCTCCGCCAACCCTCACCGGTCCGAAGTCGAGTCGCTATGCATGCACTCCAACGGGCGCTGGACCCTTCACGTGCAAACACCCCGCATGCCGGACCTGATGCTTCAAGCGGACCTGGCTCTGGGCGCCGGCGGGTGCAGCCATTGGGAACGATGCCTGCTCGGATTGCCCGCCCTGGTCGTCACCACCGCCGACAACCAAGTGGATGCCACCCGCATGGTCGCCGAGCGTGGCGCATGCCGAACCCTTGGCGAGGTCCACACCCTGGCCGATGGATCCTTCCGCCAAGGCGTTGAGGACCTCGTTCGGAATCCCCAGGCCCTCCGGGCCATGAGCCGCGCCGCAAAAGCTCTCATGCCCGATGGCAACGGCGCGGAACGTGTCGTATCCTCCATACTGGAATGCACATCATGAACTCGATTCACATCGGTCACCACATCATCGATGCCGACCATCCGCCCTTCATCATCGCGGAAATGTCCGGCAACCACGGACAAAGCCTGGACAAGGCCCTGCGCCTGGTGGATGCCGCTGCCGACGCCGGCGCCCATGCCCTGAAGCTGCAAACCTACACCGCGGACACCATGACGCTGGACATCCGCGAGGGCGACTTTTTCATCGATGATCCACGAAGCCTCTGGCGCGGCCATTCCCTCTACGACCTCTACAAGCTCGCCTACACACCGTGGGAATGGCATGCCCCGATTTTCGAGCGCGCCCTCGCCCGCGGCCTGCTGGCCTTCAGCACGCCCTTCGACGAAACCGCCGTGGATTTCCTGGAATCCCTCCGGGTCCCCTGCCACAAAATCGCCTCGTTCGAAAATGGCGATATCCCCCTCATCCGGAAAGTGGCCGCCACCGGAAAGCCCCTCATCATGTCCACCGGCACCGCCACCCTGGCCGAGTTGACCGAGGCCGTTGGGGCAGCGCGAAACGCCGGTTGCAAAGACCTCATCCTGCTCAAATGCACCAGCAATTATCCAGCCGAGCCCCGGGATGCCAACCTCCTCACAATTCCCCATCTGGCCGAAAAATTCCACTGCGTGGCCGGCCTCTCGGACCACTCGCTTGGAACCGCCGTGGCCGTAGCCTCCGTTGCCCTGGGCGCGCGCGTGGTGGAAAAACACCTGACGCTTTCCCGCGCCGATGGCGACGTGGATTCCGCCTTCTCCCTTGAACCGGCCGAACTGGCCCAGTTGGTTCAAGACACCCGAAAGGCCTGGCAGGCTCTGGGACGCGTCAGCTTCGACCTCACCGAAAGCGAACAAGGTTCGCGCAAGCATCGGCGAAGCCTCTACATCGCCCAGGACATTCCGGAAGGCGCCCCCCTCACCCCGCAAAACATTCGCGCCATCCGTCCCGGCGCCGGCCTGCCGCCCAAGCATCTCGACGAAGTCCTCGGTTGCGTGGCAACCCGCAACCTGAAAAAAGGCACCCCTCTGGGATGGGATTTGTTCCGCCCCGGCGCTTCGGAGGCATCTCCCCATGCCTGACACCGCCCCCCCCTCCTTTGCCATCGGCGGGAACTGGCTCGTCACCAGCGCCAGCGCCAAGGTGGACTTGGTTCGGCGCATGCGCGAGGCGCTGCATTCCTGCGGACTCCGCCTTTTTGTCACCGACCATTCCCCCCTTTCGGCCGCCTTTCATTTCAGCGATGGCCATTTTCTCCTTCCCTCCGTTGACGACAACGGTTTCCTGGATCTGCTCATTGAAAGCTGTCGCGCACGAAACATCCGCGTCATTCTGCCGACACGCGACGCCGACCTGCGCTTTTTTGCATCGCACCGCGAGCGGCTGGCAGAGGCGAATCTCTGGCCGCTGGTGTCCGACCCGCAAACCATCGCCACCTGCCTCGATAAAATCCAGTTTCACGAGCACTGTTGCCTCCATCATATACCCGTTCTGCCGCGAATCCTGGAGCCCTCCACGTCCGATTATCCGTGCTTTGCCAGAAGCCGCACCGGTTCCGCCGGCCACGGGGCCCGACGGATTTCCCACGCGAACGAAATGCAATTCTTCCATGGTCCACCGCCATGGCCCGACCTTCTGATTCAACCCTGTTGCACCGATCCGGAATACACCATCGACGCACTATTCGATCTGGACGGCCAGCCGGTGCAATGGGTCTCCCGGGAACGGATCCGGGTCAAGGCCGGCGAATCCTCCGTGGGCAGAACCGTCTCCATCCCTGCACTCGACGCCCTCCTGCCGCTCCTCGCCCACTCCCTCCCTCTCGTTGGCCCGATCACCATTCAGGCCTTTTTCTCGGAACAAAACGGCCCCCACCTCATCGAAGTGAATCCCCGCTTCGGCGGGGGCGCCGCCCTGGGCATCGAAGCGGGACTGGACACCCCCCGCCGCCTGGTGGCCCTCGCACAGGGAGACACGGCCTCGTTTCTTCGTCCCCGCCCTCTTCACGTTGGAATGACCATGCTTCGCTACAGCCAGGACGTTTTCATCCATGAAAATACTGCCACGACAACCTGAACCCTCCAGCCCCATGCTGTCCATTCTGGAGCCCTATACGCTCTTCTTTGTCGACCTGGACGACACCTTGTTCGAGGAGCGCCAGTATGTGCTGAGCGGCTTCCATGCCATTGCCGACCATGTCGCCCGCTTTGGAATCCGGTCGGATGAGGCGTGGCTCTTTCTCCAGCAGCACTTCGAAACGTCGGGCCGGGAACATATTTTCGACCACCTGCTTCAGCATTTTCTGGGCACCGCGCACCCCGAACTGATCCAGGAACTGGTCTGGGCCTATCGCGATCATTACCCCCGCATTCACCTCTACCCCGATGCCGCCGCCACCTTGAGGGCGCTGCGCTCCAAAGGCCGCGTCACCATCGTCACGGATGGCCTCACCTACGTTCAGGAACGCAAGTTCGCCGCGCTGGAACTGGACCGTCTCGTGGATCGCGTGGTGTTTTGCGACACCATGGGATTCCCCAAGCCAGATCCCAGTTCCCTTCGGGGCCGCGTCGAGCACGGCGTACGGAATGCCCTGATCATCGGCGACCGTCCGGATCACGATCTCGCCTTGGCGGCCGCCCTGGGCATCGATTCCATCCGAGTGCGCACGGGCCGCTTCCACGCTGTGGACAACCAGCCCTGGAAGCCCATTGCGGACCTGCCCCGGTTTTCTTCCCTGCTGGGCCCGGACCCGACGGACACCTGACATGCCCGCGCCCCTCAAGCGAAAACACTTCTATGTGCTGGAAAAGCACTATACCGATCTGGCGGTCCGCTGCCTGCCGACCCTGGCCAAAACCGGCCTGACTCCCAATCAAGTCACCATCGCCAATCTGATCAACGGCCTGGTCATCATGGCCGCCATTGCGGCGCACCAGTACCTCCTCGCCGCCATTCTCACCCAGCTCTATCTCTTCCTCGATATTCTGGATGGCAATCTCGCCCGCTACCGGGAAATGTCCACCCGCCTGGGCGCCATCCTCGACAAAATCGGCGACCGCTTTTTCTACAACGGCGTCATGGTGGTCCTCGGACTCTCCACCCCCGTCCACTGGGCTTGGATCGTCCTGTTCCTGCTGGCCCACAACCTGCACTCCATCGCCGCCACCTTCTACATCGTCCCCGCCATCCGGACCATGCCCTCCTTCCGGCGCTTCGGCCTGAAAAAAACATGGATGGCCCACGGCTACATCCTCGGCATGGACCTGTCCACCCAGGACCTCCTGCTCTCCGTCCTGATCGTCACGCCGGGACGCGTCTGGATCCTTCCCGCCGCCACGATCCTCTACCTGGTGGACCTGATCTACCGCCTCATCGAGCTGGAACTGAACCGCCGCCTTGAATCTGCGGCATGACATCTGCTTCCACAGGACAGGGATAGAGATTGAGCGAAAAGGACGATTCCATGAAAACAGTCATCACCTATGGCACGTTTGACTTGTTCCACATCGGCCACCTGCGCCTGCTGGAACGGGCACGTTCGCTCGGCGACCGCCTGGTCGTCGCCGTTTCCACCGACGAATTCAACTCCGGCAAGGGAAAACGAACCCTAATCCCCTATTCCGATCGCGCGGCCATTGTCCAAGCCATCCGCTGCGTCGACATCGTCATCCCCGAAACCAACTGGGCACAGAAAAAGGACGACATCCGCCGCTTCAATGTCACCACCTTCGTCATGGGCGAAGATTGGAAAGGCAAGTTCGACGACCTGAAGGACCTTTGCGAAGTGGTGTATTTGCCCCGCACCGAAGGCATCTCCACGACCGAGCTCAAGCAATCCATGGCCCTGCTGGGACAAATCATCCGCGAACTGCATTGATGGCCCGGACATGAGTTCGCCCTGTCCGATCCAGTTGGCCTTTTGCATCGACGACCGTTTTGCCCCCCACCTCGCCCCCCTGCTGCACAGCCTGCAAACGCACCGACGCGGGGATCAACCCGTCCAGGCCCACGTGGTCGGAACTCTTTCCTCCCCCATCCGCGAAAAACTCTCCACCTTCTCTCTCCCCGATTTCCAGATCCAATTTCACACCCAGGTGCCCGATTTCGGCCATCTTCACATCAGCCCCATCTACGCCTCCCGCCTCAGCCTCGCCACCTACCACCGCCTGGCCCTTCCCGCCCTCCTCCCCGGCATAAGCCGCATCTTGTACTTGGATGCCGACATGCTCGCGCTGGACGAGTTTTCCACACTGTGGAAAACCGACCTCCAGGGCCACTCCACCGGCGTCGTTCAGGACTACTTTCTCAGCCGTCAGGAACGATGGAAAGTCCTGGGGCTTTCCTGCCCGGAATATTTCAATGCCGGCATGATGCTGATGGACCTGGACCAGTGGCGCGCCCGGAAAATCAGCGAGCGCGTGGCGCAGGCTGTCGCCGAACATCCGGATTGGGAATACAACGATCAGGACGGCTTGAATGTCGTACTGAATGGCCAATGCCAATTCCTCGATCCCCGCTGGAACGCCACGACAACACGACTCCAAGGACACGCCGTTGATCAGCCTGTTTTGATCCACTTCACCGGCCAGGAAAAACCATGGCACGTTTCATCCGTCCATCCCTTCCGGGAAGCCTACCGCGAACACAAACGGCATACGCCGTGGCGCGATGAGCCGTTGACGCATTTCCTGGACGACGAAGACCAGCTCCGCCTCCAATCGCTCCGGGCCACCCTGCCCCGGGGCGGCTCCATCGCCATCTACGGATGCGGCGCGCGCGGCCGGCGCTTGGCCCTTTTTCTCCTCGAAAAGCACCCCGAATTCCAAATCCGCTTCATGGTGGACCGGGCGGCTTCCGGTGCATGGAACGGAATCCCCGTCCATCGGCAAATGCCCCAAGAGGAAATCGATGCCCTCCTGATCGCGTCCATCCCCTACCGCGCGGAAATCCTGAACAGCCTCCCCCCCGCGCTGGTGGCGCAGGGAAAAGTCGTTTAACCCGGATTCCCTTTGCGGGCGTTCAGTTCGCGCTGAACCGCGGACAAAAGCCCCATCACATCGCCATTCTCCAAGCTGTCCTGCGCCACGGCCCGGATGGAGGCTTTTCGGGCCGCTTCGTCCACCGAACCCGACACCACCAGAAACGGAAGATCCGGAAAGCGCGCCCTCACCATTTCAAGCGCGGCGGCGGAACCAAAGCGGGGCATATTGTGGTCCGAGACCACCAAATCCCACTCTTTTTCTCCAAGCGCATCCGCCAAGTCCTCGGCGTTGTCCACGCGCCGCGAATCCAGATCATAGCCACCCGACATCAGCTGTTCGGCCAGCAGCATGGCATCCAGTTCGGAATCATCCACCACCAGCACGCGGAGTTTCGTTTTTCCGGTTGAAGCATCCATTCCGCCTGTTCTCCTCGAGCTAAACCGATCGGCTCGCCATCAGGATCCGGCCAGCACGGGAGAAGGCTCGTTGATCACGCCCCAGAACTGACCCAGCTCCCGGACCGCCGTCATGAAATCCAGGAAATCCACCGGTTTCACCACGAACGCATTCACCCCATAGGAATAGCATTTCACCAGATCGGAATCCTCGCGCGAAGACGTCAGCATGACCACCGGAATCACCCGCAGAACGGGGTCGCTCTTGATCACCTTCAACACCTCAAGTCCATCCACCTTGGGCATTTTGATGTCGAGCAGGATCAGAGCCGGCGGGCCGCTGGTGCGCGCCGCATACGCGCCCCGCCGGAAAAGGAAGTCCAACGCCTCCGCGCCATCCGCCATCCGCTCGATCGGGCAGACCACTTTCCCCTCGCGCAAGGCCGTCATGGTCAATTCGGCATCGTGCGGATTGTCTTCGGCAAGCAAGATATAGCGGTTGATCATTTCGATGCCTCCTGTTCTGGGTTTGCGGGGTTCGCAGGCAGCGAGAAATAGAACGCCGCCCCCTTGTCCACTTCGCCTTCGGCCCACGTGCGACCGCCATGGCGCAGCACGATCCGCCGCACATTGGCCAGCCCAATACCCGTGCCCTCGAATTCCGATTCTCCATGAAGCCGCGAAAACACGCCAAACAGCTTGCCCGCATATTTCATGTCGAACCCGGCCCCGTTGTCGCGCACACACACGACAACTTCCTCCCCTTCGGTCTTGGCGGAAATCTCGATTTTCGCCACCTCGCGCTTGCCCGAATATTTCACGGCATTCCCCAGCAGGTTCGCCATCACCTGCCGCAGAAGCGGCCGGTCGGCGTGAACCTGCGGCAAGTCGCCGATCGTCCACTCGATCGTTCTTCCCTTGATTTCCAGTTCAAGCTCCCGCTTGCACTCCTCCACCATCTCGGACAGCGGAATGGGCTCCTTGTTGATTTGCGCGCGGCCCGTGCGCGAAAACGACAGCAAGTCGTCGATGAGCATGCCCATCCTCTTGGCCGCACCCGCAATCACATCCAGGTAGCGCATTCCCGTATCGTCCAGCTTGCCCTTGGCATTGGCCTGCAGCAGCTGCACGAACCCCGACACGTGCCGCAGCGGGGCCCGCAGGTCGTGCGACACCGAATACGAAAAGGCTTCCAGCTCCTTGTTCGCGGCCACCAAAGCTTCCTCGCTCTTCAACAGCGAAGCCTCCACAATGCGGCGGCGGCGGATTTCGGCGGCCATGCGCCGGTTCCAGTAGGTGAAGAGCGCCAGCAAGGCGGCAATGCCCGCCACGTACTTGTACAGCTTGGCATAATCGATGCGCTGGTCATAGACCACCGTCATCCACCGCCGGGCCATGGCGATTTTCTCCTCCTCGCCAATCCCCTCCATGGCCTTGGTCAGAATCTGCGCCAGGATCTTGGTGTCCGAGCGGACCGCAAACGCCGGCTGGAAAACAAAATCGAAGTCACCGGCCACCTTGATGCGCGAATGCCCGCCCGACTGGATGTAATAGCTGCCCACCAGCAGCGGCGCCACAAAGGCATCCAGCTCGCCTGCCTCCAACTGCTGAAGCGCCCGCGCAGTGTCATAGCTCGTCGTGACATTCAGTCCCGGCACCCGTTGCTGAAGCTGGGTGTCCATGCCATAGCCCACCAGCACCGCCACCCGCAGCCCCTTCAACTCCGACAGGTTTTCCACGGGCTTGGCGTTTTCATGCGTGAAAATGGCCGAGGAAAGCGCCTGGTAGGGCGCCGAAAACTCGATCTCCAACTGCTTTGCGCTGGCCCGGTTCAGGGAGGAAAGCATGTCCACCTCCCCGTCGCGCAACTTCGCCTGCGCCTGACGCCAGGAGGGAATTGCCACATGCTGGAACGTCACGCCCAGCGCATGGCCGAACCGGTCCAGGTAATCATACCCGATGCCAGCAAACCCCCCGCTCGAATCCGTGAACTCCAGCGGCGCCAAATGCGGATTGCTCCCCACCCGGACCACCGGGTTTTTCTCGACCCACGCTTTTTCCTCGGGCGTCAGCTGGACCCACGACAATTCCGCCATCTGGTTCCACGTCTCCCCCCCCCATCGCTCGAAAACGGATTGAACAGCCGCCACCGGCATGGAGGCCATGGCCGCATTGAGGATGGAGGCCAGGAGGGGCATGTCCTCCCGCACGCCCATGCACGCAATCGATTCAATCTCCCACACCGTGCCCTGGACCTGCAAATCCATCAACATTTCGTGCGACAAGGCCCAAACCGCCATCGCCCGGCACCCCACGAACGCATCGGCCTGGCGGGAGGAAACCGCCTCCAGGGCCCGGCGAACGCTCTCATACTCCCGAACCTTGAGATCGCGCCGGTTCTGCTTCAGGTATTCCGCCGCCGAAAAGCCGGACACCACCGCCACCGTGCGGTTCGAAAGGCTATCCAAGGCCACAAAATGATCCCCACCCTTCCGGCTGATAATCACGTTGGGAATGTTGGCATACGGCTTCGTGCACAGCATGCCTTCGCCGGCCTGGGTGGGAGAAACCCCCAGAACCGCCTCCAGCTTCCCGGCCCTCCAATCCTCCTTCAACTGCGCCGGCGACCCCGTCACCAATTCAATCCGGCCCTCCAGACGCTCGTTGGCATAATCCACAAAGTCCATGCCCAACCCCCGCACCTCGCCAGACGGATCCACATAACTCATCGGCGGATTGTCCGAGGGGACGCCCATGCGGATTTTGGGATTCCCGGCCAGCCACTCCCGCGCCTCGGTCCCCACCTCGAAGCGCCCTCCGGTTTCCACCGCCATGGCAAACCATTTGGCCCGCAGATAGCGCCCGCGGTGCAGCAGCACATCGCCCAACGCCTCGTCCAGAATGCCCAGCAGCTCCGGCAACTCCTTGCGCACCCCGATGCAAAGGGCCGAGGGCACGTCGTCATTGCGCCCCTGGACATGCAGGTTGGACAGCATTTCCCGCGCCAGCACATACTGCGCCACCGCGCGGTTCCCCATGTAGACAACCGCATCTCCACGCGAAACCACGTCCAGCGCCGCGCTCGCGCTGTCATACGTGCGTGTACGAAGACGCGGCTGGTTCTGGGCCAGCCATCCTTCTTCCGGCCGCCCCTTTTCCACAGCCACCGAAGTGCCCGTCAACTGCTTCTCGCTCCTGAAATACCGGCTGCCTCCCATCCGGGCCACGTACACAACCGGAACATCCAGATACGGCTGCGTATAGGCCAGCACCTCGTCATGCCCCCCGCCCGGCGTGGCATCCATCACCGCATCCAGCTCCCCCGCCTTCAACCGCGCCAGAAGTCCCTCGAAAGTACCCGATTCCAGACGAAGTTTTCCCCCAAGCAAGACGTTCATCTCTTCCAGCAAATCCACCCCGAACCCAGCGGGCTTCCCGTGCCGGTCGCTGAAATCCAGCGGAGGATAATCCTCCATAACCCCGATGCGGATCTCCCCACGCCCCGACAACCACGCCTGCTGAGCCTCCCCCAGTTGAAACGCGGCGTCCGGCTTGGCCAGTCCAACGGCACTCCACCACAGCAAAAATCCAGCAACGATCCACCCCCGCCCAGCCAAACTCTTTTGCAAGATTCTCACGATTCGTTGACGATATCCAAACCGCATCCCATTTTCCAGCGTTTTTACATCCCCTCACAATCTCAATCGCAATACGGTTTCGAACCGAAAGAGTATTCCAGACCCGCTAGGTCCAGCGGCTCAGCCTTGACTTTCCCATTCGTGTTCATCGGTGTTCATCCGTGGTTCTTCGGACCCCACCTCAGTTCCGTTGCCATTTGGAAGGCCCAGTGGTAGTTTCCGGGAACATAGTTCTTGAACTCACCACTTTGAGCCTTCTCCCTACATTCCAACGCCCACCCCTGCGGAAACTTTCCTCCTTCCCTCCCCGCCTTCTTCTGGTCGGCATGGCCCTTGGAAGCCTACTGGCTTCTTCCTGCGAAACCCTCGGCTGGGACGGTCCCCAGCACATTCAAATCACCACCGCCGCCAGCGAAAACCTGCCCCCCGAAATGGCCGCCTTCGAAGCCTTCGCCCGCCCCATGGACATCCCCAGCACCTATCCCGACCTCTGGCGCGAAACCGATTTCGCCGAAGGTCCCCGCCACTATTTCAAACCCGACTACCTGCCCGCCTCCTTCGATCTCGCCAGCCTTCCCACCGACCGGATGAAAGCCTTTCGCTCCTCCCTCGCCTTGATCCGCCCCACCCAGATCGGCATCGCCCCATGGTCCGTTCTCAACCTGATGCAATCCCTCACCTCCGCCATGAAAACCAACGACTGGGTCTGGGCCGTCCGCTGCGCCGCCGCCTTGGGCCACTATGTCGCCGATGTGCACATGCCCTTCCACTGCACCCGCAACCACGATGGCCAGGAAACCGGCCAAAACGGAATCCACCTGCGCGTCGAAAGCCATCTGACGAAACTCTACTTTCAGCCCGAAAGCATCACCCCCTCTCCCCCGGTTCATCTCGACGATCCTTTTCGTGCCGTTCTGGGCTGGGCACAGGAATCCCTCCTCTGCGCCCCCCCCCTGTTCGAAGCCGACCGCCTCGCCAAGCAGGAAAGCGGCAACACCGACTCCCCCGCCTATTATCGAAAATTGTGGGAACTCGCCGGTCCCGTCCTCATCGCACGGGCCAGCGCCTCCGCCACCGACCTCTCCTCCATCTGGTACACCGCCTGGATCGACGCCGGCAAACCGCCCATCCCCGCTCCCCTGTCCGAAATCCCCCCCTACTCCGTCTTTTCCGGGGTTGGCATCACGCCCCCGTCCCCCCAGGCACCCCACACCGCCCCGCGAACCGCATCCCGCTCCGACGCCCTCTTCTGGGGAGCTCTTGCTCTTTTTGTCGCGGCCGCCATCGTGGCCATCCGCCGCCGCTACGGAAAATGATTCGCGGCCCGGCCCCTCACGGCGCCCCGAATTCCGTCTTCAGCGCCTCCAGCAAACGGGCGGATTCCCGTTCCAGCGCCGGCAGCAAACCGCGCGCCTCCTCCAGCCGACCGGCCTTCGCCCGCTCTTCCATTTGCACCGCCATCGCATGCAACGCAAGACCGCCCACATTGCCCGCCCCACCCTTGATGGTGTGAGCCTGCAAGCGGAGGGCCTCGGCATCCCCCTCCGCCACCACGCGGCGCAGCACGCGGATTTGCTCCGGATGCAACCGCTGGTAAATCTGCGCCATGCGGCCCGCCAGCTCCTTCTTGCCCCCCATCCGCGCCAGCAAGCCCGCCATATCCAATGCCGCCGGTTCCTCGCCGCCGGACTTCGCCACGGGTTCCTTCTCCATCCGCTCGCCGTCCTTCCGTTGGAAAGAAATTCAACCTGCCACCATTCCTGCGCCTATGCTCAAACTCCCCTCCCCGTCCGTCAATCCAAAACCACCCGCCCCCAACTATCACTTATAATTATAAGTGATAGTCCGAATTTTCCACACTATGGAAAACTTTTTCGCGATTGGGCTTCGGGCCACGTTTGGCCCTCGTTCCGAAGCGGAACTTACCTTCGGCAATCCGTGCGCGGGACGCGCGCTTTCCACACAATGGAAACAATGTTTCCACACTGTGGAAAACTTTTTCGCTATGGAAGGCCCAGCACCACCGAGTGGAATTTCGCCACGGCCTCGCGCTGGTATTGCTCCGCATCGAACACCGGAACCGCCATCCCGTTCTCCACGAAATCCATCATCCCGAGCGCCAACCCCTCCACGCTGTTCTCCACGAGACGGCCATAGCGCGCTTCCAGCAGGACGCTCCGGGCTCCCACCACATCCGTGGAAATCACGGGTCGGTTGAGAATCATGGCCTCGATCAATACCAATCCCTGTCCTTCGTATTCAGAGCTCAAAACAAAGCAGTCGGCATTTTGCAGATAGGCATACGGATTGGATTGGAAACCCAGCAAATGGACCGAGTCCTGTACTTGCATCTCCGCAATGCGTTCTTGCAGTGAACCCATCAGGGGACCATCCCCGACAATCCACAACGAG
Organism: uncultured Verrucomicrobiota bacterium; assembly: GCA_964397035.1. Taxonomy (GTDB): domain Bacteria; phylum Verrucomicrobiota; class Kiritimatiellia; order CAIQIC01; family Lenti-01; genus Lenti-01. The sequence goes on along the minus strand of CAYNHA010000266.1, from coordinate 561 downwards.
GTGTCGGCATGCTGTTTGCGGACCTGGGCAAAGGCTTCAATCAGTTTCAGGTGCCCCTTCTCGGGCGATAGGCGGCCAACAGTAATGAATGTTGCACCGCCTGGATTCCCGTGTTTTTCACCCGGAATACAAACCGGCTCCCTCGCCAACTCGCGCACCTTGGCGGGATGAATGGAATTGTTGCAATGTACGAATTTTTCCGCTGGAAGCCCATACAACGGCCCCAGAGTTTCGCGGTTTTTCTGGCACACGGAATCGGAAACGGAAACCAAGGCGTCGAATCCACGATATTGAGCCAGGATGTACCGGAGATACGGAAAGCGAACATGGCATTCCTCTTCCATGTCCGCATGCAGATAGATCGCCTTGCGGCTCCGGCGGGAAGGCTCGTTTGCAAACAACGAGGTCCAGTATAGCGAGTATCCCTCGAAATCAATGATCGTGTCGAAATGGGTTTCGCCAAACAAACGCCTGAATTCACGCCCGTATGCCGCGGAATAGATCTCCCACATCTTCTCGCTCTCCAGAGAAAACCGATCGCTCAGTCTCCTGGTGATCCAG
>CAYNHA010000265.1:0-6216 GCA_964397035.1 uncultured Verrucomicrobiota bacterium | reverse complement strand
GCGATCGGCCAGCCGAGCAGCTTCATCTCCACGTTGAGCACCGGGTTGTTGAACATCTCGATGGGCCGCGTGTTCACCGACGACTCCATGGAGATTTCGTTCAGCGCCATCAGGCCCACCATCTGCACCTGCTCACGCGAGAGCACGCGCGCGCCTGCGTCCTGCCGCCCCATCGCCTCGCGCGCCATCTGCTCGATGGAGCCGAGGCCGTACTCGCTGAGGCGGTTGCGGTAGAACTCGTAGGCACCCTCGTCGCCGAAGAAACCCTTGCCTGCCATGCCGAGGTCGGCCGCGGAGAGGCGAAACGTCGGGTTGTTGAAGGCATCGGGGTTCGCCTCAAAGAACTTCATCGCCCGGGCGATCATCGACTCCACCTGCCGCACGTTGGACACGGCGAGCGAGTGCGCGGTCAGATTGTTGAGGTAGCGGAACGGAGCCCAGAGCGCATCGGCGCCGCCGGCGAACTCACCCGGGCCGCCGAGCTTCACCTCCTTGCGCATGAGCCCCTGCACCTTCCGGCTGAACTGCGCCACCTTGTTGCCGGCGCCGCCCTCGTCGAACTCGCCGTGCTTGCCCATGTCGGACAGGCCCACGCTCAACGGAAGTTGCGCCGTGCTGCGGCCGTTCACCAGCTCGGCAAGGATCTGCTCCTCCTCGGTGGCGTGCAGCATGTGAATGCCGAACGTCTCCAGGCCGGAGCCGACTGCCCCCTTCATCAGATTCTTCAGCGAGCCAGCCACTGCCGCGCGCGAGGTCTTACCAAGCCCGCGGAACAGCAGCGGGAAGTCCGCCACCGACAGGAGATTCCAGAGGCCCGACTTCGGCTGATTGAGCACCAGCATCATGTTCAGGTTCACAGCCTCGAGGATCGCCTTGCTGTCGCCCAGCGCACCGGTCTGCTTGCCGGCCGAGAAGTGCAGGTGCATCTGCGATGCCCACGCCTGCATGTCGGCCAGGGTGCGCTGCGCCCGCTCCGCTCCGCGCAGGTCGATCCCAAGCCGCTTCGCCGCGGCCGCGCGCTCGCGCTTGGAGTAGTCCTCCTTGAGCAGCTTCGCGCTCTACGCCTTGATCTTGAGGTCTTCCTGCATGCCAGCCAGGTCGGCATCGAGCCCCTTGGCGTCGCGGCCGAAGGCGGCATGGTAGGCGAGCTCACCGAGGAAGGCGCGCGCGCTGGCCGGGTCGAACGTCTCGTACTCGAAGAACTCCGGCGGGAGCAGGTCGTTGGTACGCGAGTCCATGATCCGGTGCGGCCGCGGCCCCTGCGGATTGTGGAGGTTCTTGGCGGCGCTCGTCATGGCGGCGGTCGCCGTCGTCATGTGGAACATCTTGTCGAACGTCCCCAGCAGGTTCGCGCTGAAGTCCTCCAGCGTGTCGCCGTACTGGGTTCCGCCGGTGGCGAGAAAGAGTCGCTCAGCGAAGTCGGCCACGCCCTGGCTCTCGCGCCAGATGGAGCCCACGAGATCCTGGTCGATCATCGCGCGCTCCTTGTCCGCTCCGATTGCCCCCTCGAAGATCGGAGCGCCCGGCTTGGTGCAGAACGGCGTCACGAAAAGGTCGATCACGTCAGCCGTGAACAGGGGCGCAGCCTCGTTCATCGTCATCGTGCGCTCCTCATCCTTGATCTCAAAGGTGTGCTCGCCGCGCTCGCACTTCCAGCCCAGCGATGACATGCGGTTCACCGTGTTCTGGAGCGTCGAGGCGCGCAGCTTGCGCGGCCCCGTCAGCCAGCCGTAGCGGATCGCGTGGCGCAGGAGGTTGTGCTTGGCGCCGATCGGATCGGTGAGCTTCGCGTCTTCCACGTAGAGCCCATGATCCTCGGCGATCTTGATGAAGTGCTCGCTGATCGTCTTCGTCTCGCGCAGCACCGCGGCCAGTTTCTGCGGGAAGTCAGGAGTCATCTTCCGGTCGCCGGCGTACTCGCGCGCGACCCTCGTTGCCAGCCGCATCACCCGGCCCTCGTCGTTGGCGATGCCCGGCTCGCTCTCGATGGCGTAGAGCACGTGGTCGTACACCTCCTTGAAGAAGGTGAGGTGGTGGTCGTAGCCGGCCGCCTTCGCCGCGGCCTGCATCGCGTGGTCCCAGCGGTGGGCGAGCGCCTCGGTGCGGTTCCCGTTGGTCTTCACGATGAACTGGTACTTGCGCAGGCGGCGGCCGATCTGCGCGCCGAGCTGCGTGCCGGTGCTCTCGAACTTCTCGGCGGCCGGCTGGAGGAACCGGTCGATCCAGAAGCGATGCGAGGCCTGCTTCTTGCGCAGCACGTCGGCCATGAAGATGGCGTCGGTCTGCCGCTTCACCTCGTTCCAGTGGCGCGTGCCGCCGAGTTCGGCTTGGGTCTCGGCGAGCCAACGCTGGTTGATCGCCACGTCCTTGGCGACCTGCTCGCTGTGTGTCTCGCCGATCATCTCCAGCGTGCGCTTCACCGAAACCCAGGTGCCATCCTTCTGCCGCGTCATCGCGAAGTAGGTGGCGCCGTGGACGGGCTGCCAGTCGGAGAACGCGCCCACGATCTTCTCGAGCTCTTTGGCCCGGGAGCCGAACATGGCCGCGACCTTGCGCGCGCGCTCGGCATTGGCTTCGGCACCGAGCACTCGCTTCTGCAATGCGGCCATCTCGCGGCGCTGCGCCACGTGCTCGGCCTTGATGCGGTCGCGCAGGCTGCGGTCCTCGCCGTAGGCGGGGACCGTCTTGGCGATCTGCTCGAGCTGGCTGGCCGACGCCGATCGGATCTGCTCCATGTCGGCCATGGTGGCGAGGTACTCGGCTTGGTCGCGGAGCACGCGCAGCGCGAGGAGGTTCATCTCCTTGGCGTTGGTGGCGGCAAGCGTGGCGAGCGCGGCCTTCATCGGCTTGTTCTTGGCGAGGGCGGCGAGCGCTGGCGAGGTCGCGGCGTTCTCCTCGATGGCTTGCGCGATCGCGCGCGGGCCAGCCTTGAAGTCGACGGGCAGTTTCGCCATCGCCTGGAGGTAGTCGAAGACGCTCACGTTGCCGTCGAGCACCTGCTTGAAAACCTGTTGATACGGCTCGGGGATCGCCGCATCCGGGGCCAGTCCTTCGATGGCACGGATGGCGCCGGCGAGCTTGCCCGCGGCGAAGGCGGCGGCGGGGCCGCGCTGGATGCCGGCGGCGAGCTCGCGCACCAGATCCTGCAACTTCGTGCGCAGGTGCGCCTCCATGTACTCGGCGTCGCGGAACCGCTTCTCCACCTCGGCGGCCTTCTTCACCTTCTCCACGAGGGCGTCGCCGGACTTCTCGGCATCCTGCTCGTAGCGGATCGCAGCCTTGTTGGCGGCGAACTGCGCCCGGCGCTGGAAGTCGTAGGCGTTGCGGGTGGCGCGGTCCTCGTGCTGGTCGAGACTGCCGAGCTTGGCGTCGCGCGCAGTGGGAACGCGGGCCACGATTGATTCGATGGTCTTCGACGGAAGCGCCTTGCCGCCGATAGCGCGCTGAAACTGCTCCAGGCTTTCGCCGTTGCGGGCGTTCGCCTTCCACGCGGCTTGCAGCACGGTGTCGTAGTCGCGATTCGCGGCCACGTCGTTCTTGGCCGTTGCCTCGGCCCAGGTGCTGCGGTCCTCGATCGGCGGGGCGAAGAGGAGATTCCATGCCGCGGCGGCCGGAGAGTCGGGCAGCACGGTTGGATTGCGCATCTTGCCGGTGATCGGATCAAGGTACTCGGCCGGGATCTGCTCGGTGGCAGTGAAGGCCCGGGCGACTTCGGCCGGGGTGCCGAGGTAGGTGCGCTTCTCGGCGATGCGCTCAGAGATCGGGTCGGCCTCGGCGAACTTGCCGGTGGCGCGGAGCGCTGCGTCGAGCAGCGAGGTGGTGTGCGGCGCCAGGCCGAGGAGGTTGCGGATCGCGTTGAGCACGCGCGCCCAGAGCGTGGACTTGCCCACCGGCGTGGCGGCGAGCGTGGCCTGGAACTCCTGATCGGTGAGCACGCCGGCGAGGAACTCCTCCATCGAAGCGAGGCGGTAGCCGGTGATGCCGGAGGCGGCAAAGGCTTGGTCCGGGGTGGCGGCCTGCTGCTGGCCGAGTGCGGTGCGCGCCAACTCGAACACGGACGCGAGGTCGCGGAAAGCGTCCGGGGCGTCGAGGAGCTCCGGCCCGTAGGATTCGACGGCGGCGCGCCACTTGCGCACGGTGATCGCGTGCACCACTTCCTCGAGCACGCGCTCGGGGGCGGAGTCCGCCGCGACGGTGATCGTGTTGGTCGCCGGGTCGTAGCTCTCGCGAATCGAATCCCGAGGCTCGACTTTGTACTCAAGCGTTGCCCACGATCGGGGACCGCTCTCGGTTGGAGCAAACCCCATGTGCTGATAGAACCCCGAAAGGTTCTCGTCCTTGGGATTGACCCCGATCGTACGAGCCCCGGAATCCTGCGCGTATTGGAGTATGCGCTCGACGGCTCTCCGTCCGAGCCCGTTTCCACGCAGGTGCTTCGGGAGTTCGAGCACATTGATAGAAACGCCGGGCGTGTCGCCGATCACGTCAGCAACAGACGCCTCCGCCCCCATCCCTTCGAGATCGCGGATCAGTCGAAGATACGTAGCGTCGTCACTCCGCGCACTCCGCGCGAATACCACCTTCACGTCGGCAAGGATCGCCGCCTGGCTGTCGGCGAGCGTGGTGATGATATTGCGCGCGGCGGCCGGCAGCGGCATGTCCGCCCCGTAGAGCAGGAGGTCGGGGCCGGTGCGCAGGCCCATCGGCATCACGCGGCCGGCGGCGGTCGTGACCGGGGGGGCCGAGTAGCGGTTGCGGCTGTCGAGGACGAAAGAAGCGTCGATCACGACCGGCATCCCGGTCGCCTCGTCGATCAGCACGTTCTCGTCGTGGAGATCCTCGGCGATGATCGGGCCGCGCCGGTAGCTGTCGCCTCCGGTATGCTCCCACCCTCGCTCGGCCATCCATTCGATCACCTCTTCGCGAGTCGCACCGCGGCCTTTGATGTCGCGCTGTTCGACCAGCGGCATCAGCTGGCCGTCGTGATCCACGAAGCCGATCAGGTTGATCGGTGCCTCGGGGAATAGCTCGTTCGCGAGTTCGATGGACTGGAGATAGTCGATGTAGTCGGCATACGCCGCCTCGATGTTCGTCCGCTTGATCCATGCGCCGCGCTTCGCATCAAGGTAGACGTCGCTTTCCTGCCCGCCCATCTCGCCGCCTTCGGTCCAGGCACGCGAGAACGCCGCATCGTCATGGATCAGCCCCTTGGCTTGCGCCCAAGCGCGCAGCTTCGCCGCCTGCTGCTGCCTTACGCCGCGATTGTGCGCGGAGCGCTGTCGCGCATCTGCTGGCGCTTCTCGCTGTCCGCGCGCAGGCGATGGAATTGCGCGTTCGCTTCCGCTGAGGATCGAAGCGGCCGCTGCACCGAGTCGAACTTCGCCTTCCGGCGAGCCGCGTCCTCGAGCATTTCCTTCGGAATGATCTTTCGCACGTCCATCGCCCGATACGTTACCATGCCTGTCAAGCGGCGGAGCGTTCAGAACGCCGGATACGGTGACACTGGACGCGAATGCCTCGGCGTTACCAGCCGCCACAATGGCCGACTGGATCGCCTTGGCGAACATCTCCCAGTCGCCACCGAAGCGACCCGACGCATCGCCGATGAAGTGCTGAAGACCAGGCTTCAGCTTGCGCAGCACCGTGGCGGTGATCAACCCGTCGGGCGCAGCGGTCGTGACCAGCTCGTAGAACTGGCGCGCCTGCTTCGGAGTGCGGAAGCGGAGCGCCTCGATCAGCTTTTTGGCGGGAACTGCTCCGGGAACAGCTCCGCGAACACGGCTGGGAGTTTCCCGCTCCGCACCGCTTCCACCGCCTGTGGGCTGAGGGGTCCCGGCGGGAACAGATCGTCCGACTCGGCCTCTTGCTCCTGCGTCAGACTTGGCTCCTCGTCCTCCTCGAACACGACCTTGATCTTTCCGCTCCGAATGCCCTCCAGCGTCTGATCGGCTGAGGACAAGCTTTTCGAGTGCGTAGGTTGAAAGGGAGTCGGTTTCATTGTGGAGCTTGGTGAGTGTCTTGGACGCCTTCCGGGCAGCGTCTACCAACTGTCGGACTTCACTGATACTTTTTCCCGCCGCGCTGGCAAGGAGGGCCTTCAGCTTCTTCTCGCCGATGGCTTTCTTCACGTCCGCCGTGTGTTTTTTCGTGACCTTGCGCTCGGTGACGCTCGACGGCGCCGCCTCTTCCTGCGCCTTCACGTCGCCGGCGGCCGCG
>CAYNHA010000264.1:0-16686 GCA_964397035.1 uncultured Verrucomicrobiota bacterium | reverse complement strand
AATTCTATAAGCGACCCAATACGGGACGGCGACGGCCCAAAAGAGGCCGCCGGTGCGCCCGAGATCGTGGAATCGGCGCACCATCTGGAGGATGACGGAGAAGGTTGCCCAGGCGAACACGAGCCAAGAGGCCGTCCATAGAGGCCAGCGGGCATCCTGTAGCCATGTTTGTTGGGCATCATATACTGCATAGAATAGCGCGGAGGCGAAGGCCAAACGATTCGCGAAGTCGAAGCGGTTGGTCCGGCATTCAAATAGAGTTTCGATGTCGATACAGATTTGCTTCAGCTTCAGTTGGAGGGGGGTGACGGGAACGGGGATATGCTCGGTGGTCATGGTTTTTCTCCGTTATTTGGCGGGGGCTTGTTCGGCGGGGGACGCCTCGGCGGCGGCAGCTTTGGCGGCGGCATCCACGGCAAGTTTTTGTTCGTGGGCGGCCTTTTGGCGTTGATAAGTGGGGATGCCGATGGCGGCGGCGGTGCCGATCAGGAGGACCATGAAGGCGATGATGGCGCGGCTGGCGAGTCGATTGCCTTTTTGACGGAGAAGGAGCGAGAGCATGGAGCAGCCGCCGAAGAAGGCGAAGCAGGTCATGATGCCGAACCAGTAGGTGTAGTTGCCTTCGGAAACGGAGAGCATGCGGCCGGTGATGAACAGGCCGATGGCCGCGCCGTAATACTGGAAGGAGTCGATGACGCCGGCGGCGAAGCCGGCCATTTTCTTGCCGCCGATGTCCATGGGGGCGGCGGCGCCGACGATGGAGTGGGTGCTGTTGGCCGTGATGGCAATGAGAACGAGGAAGAGGCAGCCGAGCAGGATTCCGCCAGCGCTCGGACTGATGAGCTTGAGGGCCATGACGGTGGCGGCGGAGGCAATCACGACGGATTCCAGGAAGTAGAGGGCCATGGCGACGGGATAGCGGTTGCCGCGGAAGAAGCGGTCGGAAAGCCACCCGGAGAAGACCGATCCGCCCACGGCCACCATGGGCACGAGCGCCAAGGTGGCGACGGCGATTTCCGGAAGGTTGGTCTTCATGTTGAATCCTAGCACATCCTCGAAGTAGAGGGGGGCGAGCTGGTCGGAGGCGTGTCGGACGGCACCGGTGCAGCCATAGGCGACGGCGTAGAACCAGACCAGGGGATTGGAAAAGACGTGCTTGAGCGCATCCATGACGGGGACGGTGGTTCCTGCGGAGTTGTCAAAATCATCGTGGATGGCCTTGGGATAGCCGGCTTCATCGGGGGAGGGCGCGGCAACGAAGTAATAAACAACGGCGACGAGGGCCACGAAGATGGGCGGAATGCAGAAAAGCATGCGCCACTGGCCGGGGCCGACGACAAAGGCGAGGAAGACGAACCCATTGAGGATGATGGGCGCCAGCAGGCTGATCATCATTTGTCCGGACTGGATCATGAAGCCGAAGATGCCGGAGAAGACTCCGCGTTCTTCGCGGTTAAACCAGGCGGCATTGATCTTGACCATGCCTGGGACGCCGGCGGCCTGAATGTAGCCGTTGATCATCCACAGTACCGCGAAAGTCGCAAAGCTCGAAGCGAGCGAAGTGAACCCGATAACCAAATTGAGGGTGATGGTGCCGACGGCGCCGATGAGCATGGAGGTGCGGCCGCCGATGCGGTCGCAGAAGAGGCCGTTGATGAGCTGTCCGGTTCCATAGGCGAGGGAGAACCACGCGGCCAGATCGGCAATTTGTTCGGCGCCAAACCCGAATTCTTCGCGCATGCCGGGGCCGGCGAAGCGGAAGTTGTAGCGGCACATGTAGTACATGGCGTACATGAGGCCGACGGTGAACCAGTTCAGGCCGCGGCGGGCGCGGAATCCGGGCGGATGCTTATGCTGTTTCTTCCATTCCAATTGGGCTTCTGCGGCTATGGTCATCGTGTGATCCCTCTGTATTGAACCGGGGTGTTCGTTTCTTCTTCGCTAGATTTGTCGGATTCTTCGGGGAGGGGCAAGGGTTTTCCTTCCAACCAGACGCGCTGGTTCTTGTGGTCGAGGGTGAGGGCGTAGCGCGAAAGAAGGCCGATGCCGATGCGCGCGGGAAAGGTTTCGGGCAGGCCGAGGCCGGTGTGGGAATCGATCCGGACATCGTCGATCTGGAGGGCGCCGAGAACCAGCGGGCCGGCCACGCCTTCGATGTCGCCGGGGAGGGAGAGGTCGAAGGAACCGGCGGTGTCGATCACCAGCAGGATGGGCTCGCCGCCGAGGGTGCCCTGCACGGCGGGCCGTCCGCGCCAGTTGCGCAGAGGCAGGTTGGCAAGGGTGGCGGATGCCGAGGAGGGTTTGTAGGTGGAGTTGGAGGAAAAGCGGACGGAGCGGTTGGGAAAATCGAAGCGGATGAAGGCAAAGGAGCGCATGAGGGCGGCACCCATGACGGCTTGGACTTTGGCGCCGAGGGCGCGGCCGGCCTTGGCCCCGGAGGATTCGCCGTCTTGTCCTTCGGCGCGGGCGAGGGTGCCGAGGTTGCCGCGGGCGGGAGGCAGGTAGAAGACGGGGGATTCGACGTGGAGTTCCTGGAGGATGAGTTTGTTGGCGACGCCGGCATAGCCCGGTATGTCGGAAAGCACATGGTCGGCATATTCGCCCATGGGGGGCTTGAAGGTCCGGTAGTCCATGTTCTTGATGGTGGACATGAGCAGCCAGTTCTGGCGTGCGGAAGAATCCAGCAGCAGATTGAGGTCGTCGAACGAGGCGGAGCCGGAGCGGGCGCGGATGACGGGGACGCGGGATCCCGGGGGACCGGCGAACCCGGGCTGGGCGGAGCGGTCCTGATGGACGCGGTTGGCAAACTCGAAGCGGGGGCCTGCGGCATCCGAGTAGATGGTGATGCCGTAGTTGCGGGCGTCGCGGCCGCTGGAGAGAAACGAGTCCAGTTCGTCCTGGGAAAGAGGGATTTGCCGGAGAGGCTTGGGGGAGGTGCATCCGGCGGCGAGGAGAAGCGCCGTCAGCAACAGGAGCGGAATGGTTGGGCGAGCCATCATTGGAAGGTTCAGTATTGCAAAGGCAGGGGGGGGAAAGCAAGGCGGCAAAGTGGGGGGCGAAAGTTTTGGGAAGGGCGGAGATGCTTGAGCGATGGACTGTCACAGTTCATTAACTGTGATAGTCGGGTGGCAGAATCAGGTTGAAAGGGGGCGCGGGGTGGGGTAGGTTCGGCGGGATTTTTACTTGGAGAGTTTCTCATGACTGAATCGAACGTGAAGGCGCCGGGACCGTATCCGGTGATTGATCCGCTGGAGTGCAAGGCTTGCGGGCGGTGCATTGCGGCGTGTCCGAAAAAAGTGATCGAAATGGGGCGGGAACTGAATGCGCGCGGATACACGTTTGCGAAGTATCTGGGCGCCGGGTGCATCGGATGCCTGAATTGCTTCTATGTCTGTCCCGAACCGAACGCGGTCGAGGTTCACATTCCGGTCAAGGAACCGGCCCAGCAAGGATAACAAACCATGGCGACACAATTGGCGAAGGGAAACACGGCCGTCATCATTGGCGCGCTGTATGCGGGATGCGACTGTTTCTTTGGGTATCCCATCACACCGGCAAGCGAGATCCTGCACGAGGCGGCGAAGAAGTTTCCGCTGGCGGGCCGCCGGGTGGTCCAGGCGGAGAGCGAGGAGGCGGCGATCAACATGGTCTTTGGCGCGGCCGCCACGGGGCGGCGCACAATGACGGCCTCGTCGGGGCCGGGCATCAGCCTCAAACAGGAGGGGATTTCGTATCTGTCGGGCGCGCAGTTGCCGGCGGTGCTGGTGGATATCATGCGGGCGGGGCCGGGTCTGGGGAACATCGGCCCGGAGCAGGGCGACTACAACCAGGTGGTGAAGGGGGGCGGACACGGCAATTACCGCACGATTGTGCTGGCGCCCAACGGCGTTCAGGAAATGTGCGATTTCACGATGAAGGCTTTTGAGCTTTCCCAAAAGTGGCGCATGGTGGTGGTGGTGCTGGCGGATGGCGTGCTGGGGCAGATGATCGAGCCGCTCCGATTTCCCGAGACGAGCGTGGAGCCGGTGACGGACAAGAGCTGGGCGGTGGATGGAACCGCCGAAACGCGCCCGAATGTGGTGACGTCGATTTTTCTGAATTTCGACCAGCAGGAAGCCTTCAACAACCTGCTGCAGGAGAAATACGCTGCCGTGGAGGCGGCGGAACAGGATTTCGAAGGGTATCGGATGGATGACGCGGACCTCGCGCTGGTGGCGTATGGCATCAGCTCCCGCATTGCGCAGGGGGCGGTGGACGTGGCTCGGGCGGAGGGAATCCGCGTGGGGCTGTTCCGTCCCAAGACGCTGTATCCGTTCCCGAAGGATGCCTTGAACGCCTTCGTGGCCAAGGGAGGCAAGCGGCTCATCAGCGTCGAAATGAGCAATGGCCAGATGCGCGATGACATCAAGCTGGCGATCGAGTGCCGGTGTCCGGTGCATCTGGTGAACCGCCTGGGTGGCAATTTGATCACACAGGATCAGGTGCTGGCGAAGATCCGCGAAACGGCAACGGCCTGAGGCAGGAGAGCGTGCAATGGAAAAAGTGATTAAAACCCGGGGTCTCTACAAAAGTTTTCCGCGCAAGGGCGGGTCGGCACTGACAGCCACCCACTATTGTCCCGGTTGCGAGCATGGCGTGCTGCACAAGCTGATCGGCGAGGCGCTGTCGGACATGGGATTGCAGGACCGCACGGTGATGATCAGCCCGGTGGGCTGTTCGGTTTTCGCGTACTACTATTTCGACACCGGAAACATCCAGGTGGCGCATGGACGCGCGGCGGCGGTGGGCACGGGACTTTCGCGGTCGCGCAACAACGCGGTGGTGATTTCGTACCAGGGCGATGGCGACCTGGCTTCCATCGGCCTGAACGAAACGATGCAGGCGGCGAATCGTGGCGAAAAGATCGCGGTTTTTTTCGTCAACAACACGGTGTATGGCATGACGGGCGGGCAAATGGCGCCCACCACGCTGATCGGCGAAAAAACGGAAACCTCGCCGGAGGGGCGCGACGCGCAACAGGCGGGTTATCCGCTCCACATGGCGGAACTGATCAACCAGCTCCGGGCGCCGGTGTATATCGCGCGCGTGTCGTTTTCGAACATGGCCAAGTCGCGCCAGGCCCGGCAGGCCATCCGCAAGGCCCTCGAAGTGCAGCGCGACGGCAAGGGCTATGCCTTTGTCGAAGTGTTGATGGCGTGCCCCACGAATCAGAAAATGAACGTGGAGGCGGCGACGCGATTCGTGGCCGAACAGATGGAAGCGGAGTTCCCGCTTGGAACCCTCCGCGACCGTACGGCGGAAGCCACGCCGATTGTGCGGGCGGAAAGCGATTACCGGAAGGAAACGCTGGACCACCTGCTGGGGTTGGACACGGACCGGTCCCCGGATGCGAAACTGGATCCGGCTGCGCCGACCTTCAGCGTGAAAATGGCCGGGTTTGGCGGCCAAGGCGTGTTGAGCATGGGTGTGATGCTGGCCCGCGCGGCCTGCGGAGAGGGCAAGTTTGTTTCGTGGTATCCGTCCTATGGACCCGAGCAGCGCGGCGGGACGGCCAACTGCGGCGTCGTGATTTCCGGAAGCCCGATCGGGTCGCCGATGGTTTCCTCGGCCGATGTGCTGGTGGCGATGAATCGTCCCTCGCTCGAAAAATTCGCGGGCGAAGTGAAGAAGGGTGGACTGCTTCTGTACAATGCCGCCATCGGTGAATTCGCGGTGCCTGCCGGAGTGCGGGCCCTGGCGGTGCCGGTTCAGGAGCTGGCGACGGAGGGCGGGAGTGCTCGCGCATCCAACACCGCCATGATCGGCGTGTTGGCGGCCCTGGGCGGGCTGGGCCTGCCGGACGAGGTGTATACGCAGGCTATTGCCACGAATTTCGCCGGCAAGGAGAAGGTGGTTCAGCAAAACGAAGCGGTTTTTGCCTTTTCCAAGCAGTGGGCTCTTCGGCAAACGGTGTAGGGCAAAACGATTTTCTTGCGTTTTTCGAGGGGAGCGGCGACACTGCGAAGCCAATTTTTGAAACCAAAGGATGGACCTTCTATGGACGAGCAGATTCCGGATATTGAAAAAGTGCCGCAGCCGCAGGAATCCCAGCCGGCGAACGCAGATGCCAAGCAGTTTTCGCAATGGATGACCGAATATGGCCGTCCGGTGCTGATCGGCCTGGCGATTGCCGTGGTGGTGTTGCTGGGGACTTCCATCTGGCGCAACCAGAAGGAAACGAAAGCGGCGGCCGCCGTGCAGGCGTTGTTCCAGGCCCGCAGTCCCGAGGAATTCCAGCAGATGGCATCCGTGGATCCGAAGTCGACCACCGCGCCCATGGCGCTGGCAACGGCGGCGTCGGAATTCTACACGCAAAACCGCTATGACGAGGCTCTGGCGGCCTATCAGCGTTTCCTTTCGCTGTATCCCACCCACATGCTGGCACCCGATGCGGAATTGGGCGTGGCGGCGAGCCTGGAGGCGCAGGAGGATTATCCGGCCGCCGCAGAATCCTATGAAGCGTTTGTGGCCAAGCGCGCCGACAGTTCGCTCAAGCCGCAAGCCGTGATGGGCGCCGCCCGTTGCCGCGAGCAAATCGGAGATTTCGATGCCGCCCGCGCTCTCTACGAGGATTTCATTGCCGCCAATCCGGACAGCTCCTGGCTCCCGCAGGCGGAATCGGGACTGTTGTTCCTGAAGAAAGCCGAGCGTGCCAAGAATATGCCGGCCCCCAAGGCGGAGCCCCAGCCAGCGCCTGAAGTTGCTGTCGAGGCCGCTCCCGAAGCCGCGGTGGCGGCGGCGCCGGTTGCCGTTGAGGAAGCCGTGGTGGAGGAAGTGGTTGCCGAAAAGGCCGTGGTGGAAGAGGCTGCCGCCCCTGCCGTGGTTGAAGAGGCGGTGGTCGAAGAAGTGGTGGTGCAGGAAGCGGCTCCTGTGGTGGAGGAGCCCAAGGCCGCGCAAGACGACGAGCCCAAGGCTAAAAAGAAAAAGTCCTCCAAAAAGTCCGAAGAAAAACCTGCGGACGAGGCTGGCGAACCCAAGGCCGAATAAGCTGCGGTTCAATACCGAGAGAAAGCGCCGGAAACCGAAAGGTTCCCGGCGCTTTTGCGTGGCAAGAGGATGTGAATAAAAAGTTTTCCATTGTGTGGAAAACCCGGGAGAACCTACTATGGCCGCACCATGTTGCAGTTTTCCGAAAAGGTGAAGGCGAAGGTGGCGGCGTTGCCCGACAAGCCGGGCGTCTATCTGATGAGGAACCGGCAGGGAAAGATCATCTATATCGGCAAAGCGGCCAGTCTCCGCAACCGGGCGGGATCCTACTTCCGGCACAGCACGTTCTCCAAGGCCGATCCGAAGTTGCGCGGACTGATCCGGAGCATCGATGATCTGGATTTCATCGTGCTCAAAAGCGAGGCGGAGGCGACGCTGACCGAGAGCCGTCTGATCAAGGATTACCGGCCTCGCTACAACATTTCGCTCAAGGACGACAAGCGGTTCCTTCTGCTGAGGGTGAACCTGAACGATCCCTTTCCGCGCTTCGAGGCCGTGCGCATCCGCAAGGAGGACGGGGCGCGCTATTGGGGGCCTTATGTGTCGTCGGCCTCGGCCTGGGCCTCGCTGGAATTCGTGGAAAAGCAATTCGGGTTGCGCCGCTGCACGCCCCGGGAACCCGGCCCGGAGGACCACCGCCATTGCCTGAACGACGTGGTCCGGTTCTGCTCGGCGCCGTGCATCGGCAAGGCCACGCCGGAGCAGTACCGCGAGCGGGTGAAGACGGCCTGCGCTTTTCTGGATGGAGAAAGGCTGGAATTTCTGGAGCCCCTGCGACAGCAAATGGCGGCGGCGGCAAAGGAAATGCGTTTTGAAAAGGCGGCGGCGCTGCGCGACATGCTCCTGCTGCTGCAGAAGGGCATTCGCGAAAAGGCACGCGGTCGCAAGAGCCTGCTTCTGAAAAAAGAGGAAGCGCAAAAAGGCCTTGCCGAACTGCGCCAGCGGCTGGGGATGGAGTCGGAGCCGCGCGTGATCGAGTGCTACGACATTTCCAACATTTCCGGCACGAGTTCCGTGGCGAGCCGCGTGGTTTCGGTGGAGGGCGTTCCAACGCCCTCGCGCTACCGGATGTACCGGATTCGGAGCGTCGAAGGCTCGGACGATCCGGCCTCGATGGCGGAGGTGATCCGTCGCCGGTTCGTGCGAGCGCTGGCGGAAAAGGAGCCGCTGCCCGATTTGGTGCTGGTGGATGGCGGCATTACGCAACTGCGCGCGGCGAGGGAGGTGCTGGACGGGCTGGGGCTTGCCCATCAGCGCGTCGCGGGCATTGCCAAGCAATACGAGGAGCTGTTCCACGATCCCGCCAACGCAGCGGCGCCGCTGCGGTTCGCGGCGGATTCGCACGCGCTGCGTGTGATCCAGCAAATCCGGGACGAGGCCCACCGCTTCGCCCTGACCTACCACCGCAAGCTGCGCTCGCAGAAAATCCAGGAATCCATTTTGGACGACATCCAAGGCATCGGCCAGCGCCGCAAGGAAAGGCTGCTGGAGCATTTTGGTTCGCTGGCTCGCCTGCGCCGCGCCACGAAGGAGGAGCTGGAGGCCGCGCCCGACATGGGGCCCAAGATGGCGGAACTGCTCCATGCCACCCTGCATGGCGGGTCCGTAACCTCTTGAGCGGACGGCGCGCTGCGCGGGCGTGGGTGGGCTTGATTTTGAATGGGAGGCGGGGCAGTATGGCGGGCAGATGAGAGCGTGGCTCAAGAAGAAATATCAGGACACCGAATGGGGATTCCGCCTGTTGTCGGGGCTGGTGAGGGCGCGCGATGGGTTTCAGGGCGGCTGGTGGAGGTCGGACCGGCGCCACATTGAGCGGGAATTCGGGAAAACGTTTGGTTATCCGCTGGACTGGCGGAATCCCCGCACACTGAACGAAAAGCTGAACTGGATGAAGCTTCATGTCCGGGATCCCCTGCAGAGGATTGCCGCTGACAAATGGGCCGTGCGGGCGCATGTGAAGGCCCGGGTGGGGGAGGAGTACCTCATTCCGCTTCTCCGCAAATACGACCGGGCGGAGGACATTTGCTTTGCGGATCTGCCGGATGCCTTTGTGCTGAAAGTGAACCACGGCAGCGGGCAGAACTGGATCGTGAAGGACAAGGCCAAGGAAGACGAACGGCGCGTGCGGCGGCAGTTCCGCGAGTGGATGGCGACCAGCCACTACGTCCTTTCCCGCGAGTGGCCCTACAAGGGGATGAAGCCGGCGATCGTGGCGGAGGAATTGCTGACAGAGGAGAGCGGTTCCATCCCTTCCGATTACAAATTCCATTGCTTCGGCGGCCGGGTGGAAACCATCCAGGTGGATGTGGACCGCGAGACCCGGCATCGGCGCAATTTCTACGATGTCCACTGGGTGCTGCAGCCGTTCATCTGGACGGAATGGGCGGGAGAGACGCCGTCCTGGCCGAACGGAAAGGACGTGCCGCGTCCGGCGGCCCTGCCGGAGATGATTCGCGTGGCCGAACGGCTGTCGGCCGATTTTCCCTATGCCCGCATTGACTTGTTTTACTGCCGGCACCGCGTGTATTTCGGAGAAATCACCTTCTACCATGGCGGGGCCCTGGAGCGGTTCAGCCCGCCGGAATACGACCGCCTGTTCGGAGAAAAGCTGGCGCTACCCCACTCAACTGGACTATAAGGAACGCCCATGAACTGGAAGATTTTCATTTCGACATTTCTGCTGATTTTTCTGGCCGAGCTGGGCGACAAGACCCAGCTGGCCGTGATGCTGCAGAGCGCCGTGCATGGGCGCTCCACGGTGTTCATCGCCGCCAGCCTGGCCCTGGTTCTTTCCACCCTGCTCGGGGTCTTCCTGGGAGGGGTGCTTTCCCGGCTGGTGTCGGAGCGGGTGATTCACGGGGTGGGCGGCGCGCTCTTCATCGTGTTCGGAATCGTGATGCTCTACACCGTGTTCAAGCCAGGTCCCGACATCGCGCCGGTGATCCAAGCGGCGGAGCCGGCTGCCCCGGCCGGGCAATCGCCCAAAAACTAGCGCACGGGGGCGGCGGGAAAAGTTTTCCACAGTGTGGAAACATTTTTTCCATTGTGTGGAAAAATTGGGAAAAAGTTTTCCATACTGTGGAAAACTTTTTGGGAAGGTCAGGCGCGGACCTGGCCGGTGCCGTGGATGATGAACTTGTAGGTGGTGAGTTCTTCCAGGCCCATGGGGCCCCGGGCGTGGAGCTTGTCGGTGGAAATTCCGATTTCCGCGCCCATGCCGAATTCGCCGCCGTCGGTGAAGCGGGTGGAGGCGTTGGAATAGACGCAGGCGGAATCGACCTGCTCCAGAAATTGTTCCTGGGCCTTTTCGTTTTCCGCCAGGATGGTGTCGGAATGGTGGGAGCCGTGGAGGTTGATGTGGGCGATGGCGGCCTCGAGGGAGGACACGACACCCACGGTGAGGATGAGGTCGAGGTATTCCTCGTCCCAGTCGGCGGGGGTGGCGGCTTTCATGGCGGGGACGATGGCGCAGGAGGCGGGGTCGCCGCGGAGCTCCACGCGCTTGTCCGCCATGCGCGCGGCGAGCTTGGGGAGGAAGTCGGCGGCGACGGCTTCGTGGACGATGACTTTTTCGAGGGCGTTGCAGACGCCGGGGCGTTGGCATTTGGAGTTTTCGATGACGTCGAGGGCCTTGGCCTGATCGGCGGATTCGTCGACGTAGGCGTGGCAAACGCCCTTGTAGTGCTTGATGACGGGGACATAGGCCTGTTCGGTGACGGCGCGGATGAGTTTTTCGCCGCCGCGGGGAATGACGAGGTCGACGCGGCCTTCGAGCTGGACGAGTTCGCGGACGGCGTCGTGGTCGGTGGTGGTGATGAGCTGGATGGAGTGGGGGGGCAGGCCCTTGCGCGCGCCGCCGGCCTGCAGGGCATCGACGAGGGCGATGTTGGATTCAAGCGCCTCTCGGCCGCCGCGCAGGATGACGGCGTTGGAGGTTTTGAAGCAGAGGGCGGCGGCGTCGACGGCGACGTTGGGGCGCGACTCGAAAATGATGCCGATGACGCCGATGGGGACGCGGATTTTCTGGATGACGAGGCCGTTGGGGCGGATCCAGCGCGAGATTTTCTGGCCGACGGGGTCCTTGAGGCCGATGAGGGCGCGGACGCCGCTGATGATGGAGTCGATGCGCTTGTCGGTGAGGAGGAGGCGGTCGAGCATGGCGTCGGTGAGGCCATTGGCGCGGCCGGCGGCCATGTCGCGGGCGTTGGCGTCCTTGATGCGGGTGCGGCTGGCATCGAGGGACTCGGCCATCGCTTCAAGAATCAGATTTTTCCGGCGGGTGCCGAGGGTGGCGAGTTGGCGGGCGGCGGCGACCGCCTGATCGCCCATTTGCACCATGGTTTCGTGTAAATTCATGGATGGATTCCTTATGTTGGGATCACCAAGTTGTCGCGGTGGATGACTTCGCCGGGGGATTCGGTGCCGAGGAGTTCGCGGATTTTCTCGGTTTTAAGGCCCTTGAGGAGGCGGAGTTCGGCGCTGGAATATTCGGAAAGGCCCTGGGCGATGCGCTGTCCGGCGAGGTCGAGGATTTCGACGAGGTCGCCGGGGGAGAAATCGCCGGATACGTCGCGGATGCCGACGGGGAGGAGGCTTTTCCCGCGCCGGAGGAGGGCTTCGCGGGCGCCGTCGTCCACGGCGATGCGTCCGTGGGGATGATGGAAGAAGGCGACCCAGCGGCGGCGATGGTTCATGGAGCCGGGGGTGTCGGTGGCGGCGCTGGAGGCGGGAATGAGGGTGCCGACATTGGCACCGGAAACGATTTTCTGGAGGATGCCGTCCTGGCGTCCGTTGGCGATGACGACGGTGGTGCCCATGCGGGCGGCTTCTGCGGCGGAGGTGAGTTTGCTGGCCATGCCGCCGGTGGAGAAGGCGCTGCCTTTGCCTTTGGCGTGGGAAAGGGTTTCGGAGGTGACGCCGGGGAGGAAGTCGACCTTGCGGCTGCGGCCCTTGGCGTCGGTGGCGCGGAATCCGTTCACGGTGGTGAGCAGGACCAGGAGGTCGGCTTCCACGAGCATGGCGGAGCGGGAGGCGAGGGCGTCGTTGTCGCCGAACTTGATTTCGTCGACGGAAACGACATCGTTTTCATTGACGATGGGAATGACGCCGTGTTCGAGGAGCTTGAGCATGCTGTTGCGGGCGTTGAGATGGCGGCGGCGGTGCTCGAGGTCGTCGTGGGTCAGCAGCACCTGTCCGATGCGGCATTTCTTGCGGGCGAACAATTTGTCGTAGGCGGCCATCAGGCGCGACTGGCCGACGGCGGCGGCCATTTGCAGGGTGGGGAGGTCTTCGGGGCGTTTTTTCATGCCGAGGGCCTGAAGGCCGCAGGCGATGGCGCCGGAGGAGACGACAATGACTTCGCGGCCTTCGCGGTGCAGGGCGGCGATGCCGTCGACGAGCGCGGCCATGCGGCGCGTGTCGGGGCGTCCGTTGCTCTGCACCAGCGCGCGGCTGCCGATCTTGACGACGACGCGGCGGGCGGAAGCCAGTTTCTTTCTTTCTGAATGATGAGTCATACGGGTGGCATTCTGCCAAACGTTCCGAGGAATGGAAGGGGAAATCCAGCGCTACCCGGCAATGAAACCGGACAGGATGGATTTGATCTTGTCGATCTGGAACGAGGCCGAGGCAATGACGAGTTCCCGGCCAATGTTGGCGAGTCCGGGCAGGCCATGCTGTTCTCCAAGCGCCTGCAGGCGGGTGCCGATGGTGCGGGAGTGGGATACGCGCAGGGTTTTGAGGACGACGGCGATTTCGGCGAGAAGGGGCTCGTCCAGGGCGGCCCGCAAGGTGGCGAAATCAACGGGGCGGGCCGGGGAGGCCGAGGAGAGGGGGGTGATGGCATGGGGAACGAACTGGGCAATGGCGTGCAGGAGGGCGGACTTGGCCACCGGTTTCAGGAGCAGGCCGTTGAAATCCGGATTGATGGAGTCGTCTTCCGTGATGGCGGCGGCAAGGGCAATGATGACGGGGGAGGAAGGAGCCGAAGGCGAGGGCGGCTTCGGGTGGTCCGCCTGCTTAAGCCGAAGGCGCCGGGCGAATTCGCGGCCATCCATGACCGGCATTTTGAGGTCGGTGAGGACTAGGCCGGGATGATGGTCGGCGAATTGATCGAGTCCTTCGCAGCCATCCTCCGCCTCGAGGACGGCAAAGCCGTAGGGGGCGAGGTAGGTTTTGACCAGTTCACGGTTGGCTTCGAGATCGTCGACCACCAGGACCGAGGGAGGGTTGGGGAAGGATACGCGTTCGGCAAAGTCATCGATGCCGGTTTCGTCGCGTGGGGGAGCATGGAAGACTTGCACGTCGCGCAGGGTCAGGGTGAAGACGCTTCCGCGGCCGACGGGGTTGTCGGCGACGGTGATGTCGCCGTTCATCAGGCGGGCCAACTGGCGTGAAATGGCCAGTCCAAGGCCCGTGCCGCCGTATTTGGCGTGGTCCTGGCCGGGCACCTGCTCGAAGGAACCGAACAGGCGGGGCTTGAAGAAGTCGGGGATGCCGATTCCGGTGTCGGAGATGACAAACCGGAGGCAGGCGCCGGAGATGGTGGAGGAAAGGCGTTCGCCGGTCACGTGGATTTCGCCGTGATCGGTGAACTTGATGGCGTTGCCGATGAGATTGACGAGGATCTGCCGGAGGCGGGCCACGTCGAGCATGGCGGATTCGGGGAAGTCGGGTGTGGTGGAGAAGGTGGCGGCGAGGCCCTTTTCCCGGATGCGCAGGTCGAAGAAGGCGCGCAGTTCCTGGATCAGGCGGGA
The DNA here is from genome assembly GCA_964397035.1 of uncultured Verrucomicrobiota bacterium. GTDB lineage: Bacteria > Verrucomicrobiota > Kiritimatiellia > CAIQIC01 > Lenti-01 > Lenti-01. Next base: position 2,905 of record CAYNHA010000264.1, on the reverse strand, counting down.
CGGGTTGGTCAATTCCGGTTCGAGGTCGATTTTTCCGGCTTCGATCTTGGAGAGATCGAGCATTTCGTTGAGCAGGCGAAGAAGCGACTTTCCGGATTGGGCGATGATGGTGGCCTGATGGCTTTGGCGGCGGTCCTGGATTTCGGTGGCCAGCAGTTCGGCGAACCCGATGATGGCATTCATGGGGGTTCGGATTTCGTGGCTCATGTTGGTGATGAATTCGCTTTTGGCGCGGTTGGCTTTTTCCGCCTCAAGAGCCATTTGGTTGGCCTGGGTGATGGCGCATTCGAGGTTGTGGCTGAATTCCTCGGCCTGGAGGCGGGCCTTGCTGAGGGTGGCGATGGTTCGGGCCATGTCGCTCATGTCCTGAACGGTGAAGAGGGCGAGGGTGCCGCCGGTCGGGTGGGGCAGGGGGGCCGCTAGAGTATGCTGGATGCGGTCGGTGCCGTCTGGCCGCTTGAAGCAGAAGATATTTCCGTGCAGCTGGGAAGACAGGACCAGAGGGGTCCCGCCGCGAAAGAGGTTTGCCAGGCGGTTCCGAATCAGGGGGTTGTCGAAACGGGGAAAGACGTCGAACAGGGTTCTTCCGGCCATGGCGTCCGGAGCGATGCCGGACCATTCGGCCATGCAGCGGTTCCAGAAGACAACGGAACCGTCTTCGGAAACGACAAATTGCCCGAGGGGGAGGAAGTCGAGCACCGAAAAATCGGGTGCGTGGCTGGGGCGGGTGGGTTCCATGCTAGAGGGACTGAAGAACGGCGTCGAGGGCTTCGATCAGCCTGGGGATGAAGGAAATTTCAAACACAATGACCACGCATCCTTCCACGGAACCGCTTTCAACCATGAAGGTGGTATGGGCCATGATGAGATGGACGGAGTCGCCCGTGCCGGTGATGAGCTGGATGATTTTGTCGGCGCTGTCCTCGGAGTAGGAGGGGATGAAAAAGTCCAAGTGGGTTTTCATCAGGTTGACGATGTTGCCCATGACGGAGTTGAGGAGGATGTTGCCGATTTCCGTGAGGGCGCCGGATTTCATGGCGTCCATGTCGGATTCGGGGTCCGCGTTCTGGTTGCGGCTCAGCAGATGGAGAAGGGCGGCGGCGCTGGAGCTTGGAAACATCAGGCCGACGGATCCCTTGAAGTTTCCGGAAAACTTCATGTTGACGGCGGACAGGTTGCCGGAGCCCATTTCCTTCAGGTGGCGGGAGGCTTCGTTGGCGGACAGGACCGCCACGGTGGGCACGTTGAGGCGGATGGGGCTTCCGAGCATGCCGTTGAGGATGGTGGCGGCCTGTCCCATGCCGACATTGATGTATTCGGACAAGAGGTCGAGTTGATCGCGGTTGAGGTTCATGTGTTGTTCGAGGCTCCGATCCGTTCCAGCAGGTCCATGAACTCCTTGGCGTTGGTGTAGAGTCCCCCTTTGGGGAAGAGGGCTTTTGCGCCGAGGGCGAGGCATTCCGTCAGGGTGGATTCCTGTGCATCGGCGCTGACGACGATGATGGGCAGATGGGGGTACAGGCCGTGGACGGTGCGAAGGAGTTCCTTTCCGCTGATTCCGTGCATTAGCAGGTCGGTCAGGAGCAGGTCGGGGAGTTCCTGGCGGAGGAGATCCAGCGCTTCCTGTCCGTTCGTGGCTTCCCGGGTTTCGTGCTTTCCCTGTTCAAGGCTTTTCTTCATCAGCTTGCGCGTGAAGGGGGAATCGTCGACGTAGAGGATTTTCATGCATTCCTTTTCATGTCGGACAGCGGGGCCGGAAACGGCCAAGGACAACAAAAACAACAGCCTGAACATACAAAGCCCGAGGCGGGAAATCAAATCAGATCTTGAGGCTAAGGGCGTTATGATGGGAGCATCCTTTGGACATGGATTCGTAAGGGTAGATTTGGACTAGTTTTTATAAAAACTGGATCCTCTTGCATAACGAACCCGGACGACTCGGAGGTCGTTCCTTCAACAGCAGAACATCAACCCGTTGTGGTGTTTTCTGAGGGCCGGGTTCAACCTCGGCCGTTTTGGGCGGAGTTTTGCATGAGCCTCCATGGCATGGAAAACGCAAGCTATCACTTATAATTATAAGTGATAGTTGAAAGCAGGCGGAGGGCTTCAGAGCAGACGGGACGTAGAAAAGGGCTAGAGGGTGTTCCGCAGGAGGGCGGCGCAGGTGACCATGTCGGGGACGCGGTGGGTGGCGGCGGTGGGCGCGGTGCCGGGATCGACGAGAACGGTGACGGCAACACCGGCGTTTTGTCCGGTTTGGATGTCGGACTCGCGGTCGCCGATCATCCACGATTGGGAGAGATCGAGGTGGTAGCGGCGGGCGGCGGAAAGGAGCATGCCGGGGTTGGGCTTGCGGTCGGGGTGAGTGCTGTCGTCGGCAGTGCAGATGAGGATGTCGAGCAGGGCAAGGCCCTCGCGGGCGAGTTCGGAGTGCAGGAGTCGGTGCATGGCGTCGAGCTGCTCGGGCGGGGTGATGCCGCGGGAGATGCCGCGCTGGTTGGTGACGATGACGGAGGGGAGGCCTTTTTCGGAGACGGCGCGGATGCAGTCGATGAAGCCGGGCAGGATATGGAAGTGGTCGATGTGATTGACGTAGCCGGGACCGGGGCTTTGGTTGGCGATGCCATCGCGATCGAAGAATACACAGCGCCGGGAAGGAGGGGGGGAGTGGGGCATGGGGACAGTAGCCTGTTCCGCGGAAGATGGTGCCGATGGTTTTGAACATGATATGGAAATCGAGTCCTAATGACCAGGTGTCGATGTACTTCAGGTCCAGATGAATCCAGTCATCGAAGGAGAGATGGTTGCGTCCGCCGATCTGCCAGAGGCAGGTGCAACCGGAGCGCATGCTGAGGCGGCGGCGTTGCCAGCTTTCGTAGTGGGCAACCTCGGCGGGGATGGGGGG
>CAYNHA010000263.1:0-2969 GCA_964397035.1 uncultured Verrucomicrobiota bacterium | reverse complement strand
TTTCCGACGCAGACCGTCCAGGAAACCGTGGACGCGCTGGAAACGGTGCGGCAGCTCTTCGCGGAAGAATGCCTGCAGTCGGGGTTCTTCCATCGGTTCTCCTGCACGGTGCATTCGCCGGTGGGGCGGAATCCGGAACGGTTCGGGGTGCGGCTCCTGCCGCTGCCGCCGGCGCCGTTCGCGCAGAACGACGTGGGCTTCATCGACCCGACGGGGGTGGATCACGCCATGCTGGGCCAGTGGCTCCGCAAGGCGCTCTACAATTTCATGCATGGAATCGGGCTTGATGCGGATGTGCGTTCCTGGTTCGAGGTCCGCGTGCCGCGGGCGACAGTGGGCCGGCGTTTCATCGCGCGGGCGATCGGTTGATTCCGCCGAATCTCGGCGCGGCGAAACGGCCGGGACAAGTTGCGCCGCCGCGGGCGGCGGGGTAAAATAGCCGGCAATCGGAAGAAAGGCCCGCTCATGAACAAACGAAGCGCAAGCAAGAAGAAGGCCTCGCTGGACCGGAAGTGGTCGCAGGCCGTGACGGACGGAATGGAACGCGCGGCCAGCCGGGCCATGCTGCACGCGGTGGGCTTTTCGCGGAGCGACTTCCGGAAATCGCAGGTCGGAGTGGCCTCCACCTGGAGCCAAGTGACGCCGTGCAACATGCATATCGACCGGTTGGCGCGGCGGGCGGCCGCAGGCGTGGCGGCCGCAGGCGGCAAGCCGGTGATTTTCAACACCATCACGGTTTCGGACGGGATTTCGATGGGGACGCCGGGCATGCGCTATTCCCTCGTTTCGCGCGAAATCATCGCGGATTCCATCGAGGCGGTGGCGGGCTGCGAGGCGTTCGACGGGCTGGTGGCCATCGGCGGGTGCGACAAGAACATGCCGGGCTGCCTGATCGCGATGGCGCGGCTGGACCGGCCCGCGGTGTTCGTCTACGGCGGGACGATTAAGCCCGGTTGCCACCGCGGCCAGCCGGTGGACATCGTGAGCGTGTTCGAAGCGGTGGGCCAACGGGCGCGCGGGGAAATCTCGGCCGGGGAATTGCGAGACATCGAGGGCTGCGCGATTCCGGGAGCGGGCTCGTGCGGCGGCATGTACACGGCCAACACGATGGCTTCGGCCATCGAAGCGCTCGGCATGAGCTTGACGAACAGCGGGGCGCAAAACGCGATATCCGCCGCCAAGACGCGCGACTGCCGCGAAGCCGGCCGCGCGGTGATGGCTCTCATCCGCCGCGGCATCCGGCCTTCCGACATTTTGACGCGCGAGGCGTTCCTGAACGCCATCGCGCTGGTGATGGCGATGGGCGGATCGACCAACGCGGTGCTGCATCTGCTGGCGATTGCGCATTCGGCGAACGTGAAATTGGACCTGGACGACTTCACCCGCGTCGGCGCGCGCACGCCGGTGCTGGCGGATTTGAAACCCAGCGGGCGGCACGTGATGTCGGAGTTGGTCGCCATCGGCGGCACCGCCCCGCTGATGAAGCTGCTGGTGGAAGAGGGGCTGATGAACGGCGCCGCGCTGACCGTGACGGGCAAGACCCTGCGCGAAAACCTGCGCGGCGTGAAACCCTACCCCCAAGGCCAGACCATCATCCGGCCGTTCGCCGATCCGATCAAGCCGACGGGACACCTGGTGATCCTGCGCGGCAATCTGGCGCCGGAAGGCGCGGTGGCGAAAATCAGCGGCCACGAAGGATTGCGGTTCGAAGGTCGCGCCATCGTGTTCGAATCCGAGGAAACGGCGTTGGCCGCGATCCTGGAGGGCAAAGTGAAACCGGGACACGTCGTGGTCATCCGCAACGAGGGGCCGCGCGGCGGGCCGGGAATGCGCGAGATGCTCTCGCCGACGTCCGCGATCATGGGCCGGGGTTTGGGGCGCGCCGTGGCGTTGATCACCGACGGGCGGTTTTCGGGCGGCAGCCACGGTTTCGTGGTGGGGCACCTTTCGCCGGAAGCGGCGGCCGGCGGGCCGATCGCGTGGGTGAAGAACGGCGACCAGATCGCGATCGACGCCGAGACGCGCCGGATCGACTTGGGGATCTCCGCTGCGGAAATCCGGAAACGCCGCGCCGCGTGGAAGCCGGCGAAGCCCGGGGAAACCCGCGGCGCCCTGGCCAAATACGCGCGCCAAGTCGGCAGCGCCTCCTTCGGCGCCGTGACGGATGGCGATCCGCTTTTCCCGCTGCGCCCCAAGCCGTCCGGCTGAAATGCGGGGAGCAGGCGCCCGGCCGGAGGCTTTCCGCGCCGCGGGCGGATGTCGGGGCGGAAAAAAGTTGGATAAAGAGGGGGATTCCCGCTTGTGCCTCCGGTTTTCTTCTGCGATAAGAACGCCATACAGTTCAACGAAAGGAAACAACAGATCATGGCGAAATTCTCGGGCAAGGTTCTGATGGTCGGATACGGTTCGGTGGCGCAGTGCACGCTGCCCTTGCTGCTCAAGCTGGCGAAAGTGCCGGCGAAAAGCATCACCGTCATGGATTTCGAGAACAAGCGCCCGGAACTGAAGCCGTGGATCGCCCAGGGGGTGAAGTTCGTCTGCGACCGCATCACGCGGGAGAACCTGGACGCGAAGCTCAGCAAGTACCTGAAGGCCGGCGACCTGCTGATCGACCTGGCGTGGAACATCGACTGCTGCGAAATCCTGCAATGGTGCCATGACGCGGGCGTGCTCTACGTCAACACGTCGGTGGAGCTGTGGGATCCGTACGCCGGGGCGAAGAACAAGCACCCGACGGAAAAGACGCTGTATTTCCGCCGCATGAATATCCGCAAGATGACGGCGAAGTGGAAGGCGCCGGGCGCGACGGCGGTGCTGGAGCACGGCGCGAACCCGGGGCTGATCTCGCACTGGACCAAGCGCGGCCTGCTGGACATCGCCGCGGCCGTGGTGGCCGAGAAGAAGGTCAAGGGCGCGAAGGCCGCGAAGATCGCGGCGCTGGCGAAGTCGCAGACGTTCAACGAGCTGGC
>CAYNHA010000262.1:0-6183 GCA_964397035.1 uncultured Verrucomicrobiota bacterium | reverse complement strand
GGTGTTTTTGCGAGAAATCCGGTCCGCTGACCCCCTTTTTGGCGTTGAGAAGGCGGATTTTCTGAGCAAAAAATGTCATGTTTTTGTCAAAAAATGTCATGTCTTTCCGGTTGTGGGCTCCATCGGATTCATGAAAAATTTACCGCAAAGTAGAAACAAATATGCGGAGGATTAGGTATGAGGAGTCGATGGAATTCGATGGGGTTGGCGGTGATGATGCTGGGGTGTGCGGTCGGTGGAATCCGTGCGCAAACCACCTATACGTGGACCGGAGGCGGAGCTTCGGATAATTTCTCGGACACGGGAAACTGGGGTGGTGCCAATGGCAACCAAACCGGCATTCAAACCTTTGCGGGGACGAACCGGTTGACGCCGTACGCCGATGGGTCGACCACCTTCAATACCTATCGGATCTATTTCCAGACCAATGCGGGTTCTTTCGCCGTGAGCGGCCGTGAGATCACCCTCAGCGACTATGGCGGAAGCGATCCCAGCATTCGCAATCTGGGCACGAATGTGCAGACGATCCTGAACAATCTCCGAGGGGATAGCACGGCCAACGACGATCCGTTGCGTGTCCAGGCCAACGGGGGCGACCTGATCCTGATGGGGAACATCACGAACCGCGGCTCCGCGCTGATCATTTCGGGAGCCTCCTCCTCGCGATATGTGGCGCTGGGCGGGCAAGTGACCGGGAATCCGAACATCGAAATCGACAGTGCCCAGTTGCGCATCCTGGAAGGGGCCAGCATCGACCAGGTGGGCGGGGGCATCTACGTGGGCAATGGCACGTCGACGAGTACGCCCGCGGCCTTGCTCATTGCGGATCTGAACGGCGGCACCACGGTTGGGAAGATCATCAATGTGAATTCGGGCGACGGGTTGGCGAACACCCGCCTGCTGGGTGCCATGAACACGTCCGGCACGAACACCTTCAGCGGGAACATCGTCCGGGACGTCAGCGGAAACCGCGCGATCACGCTGGCGCAGAGCGGGGGAGGAACGGTGGACTTCAACGGGGTCATTTCCGGCGACCACAAAGTGCTGATCGAGGGTCCTGGCATTGTGCGTTTTGGCGGTGTCAACACGTATGCCACGAATACGGAAATCAATTCGGGCCAGTTGCATGTCAAGGAAGGGGCGGTCATTTCCGCCGCAGGGGCACGTGTCTATGTGGGCAATGGGGCCACCGTTGGAACCTCCGCCGGCTTGTACATTGCGGACCTGAACGGCGGCACCACGGTGGGGCAGGGAATCCGCGTGAATCCCGGCCAGGACGCCAACCGGACCCTGGGTGGGTTGAACACCAGCGGAACCAATACGTTCAGCGGGGCCATCGACATGAGCGGGAGCGGGGACCGCAGTGCGACGCTGCAGGCCCAATCGGGTGGAACCGTGCGGTTTGATGGCGTGATTTCCGGTGGTGGCGGCATCACGACGACCGGTGGCGGCGTGGTGGATTTGCGGGCGGCCAACACCTACTCCGGAGCGACCACGGTTGCCAGCGGAACGCTTCTGGCCAACAACGCCAGCGGATCGGCCACGGGTTCCGGGACGGTGACGGTTCAGGGTGGCGGGAGTCTGGGCGGGGGAGGAACGATTCTCACGTCCTCGCTTGTCGTGGAAAACGGGGGTTCCTTGGCGCCGGGCGGCCTTCAAAGCCTGTCGGTTGATCTGGGAAGCACAGGGCAGGCGCGGTTTGATTCCGGGGCCTATCTGACGTTTTCGCTGACCCTCGCGGGGGTGAGCGACCAAGTGGAGTTCCTGGGGTCTGGAACCATCACGTTCAACAACAATCCCATCCACTTTGTGGATTTGACGGGTGGCCTGCTGGAGGTGGGAGCCACTTATGATTTATTCCGGATCAGTGACGAATCCACCGTCGTTGGTTCGTTGGTCATCGGAACGGGACTGGAAGCCTATGCCGGAAGCACCATTTCGGTGGAGAGCGGGGTTGTCCGCCTCCAGACGAATGCCATTCCCGAGCCGACCTCCATGATTCTGCTTGGACTGGGCGCGACCGTGATTGGTGTTTTCCGACGCAGGCGCCTGTAGGCCGCAGAGGCACCGGTGGCCCGGCTTTGCCGGGCACGGCCGCCCGGCTCGGCGGGGGATGCCGCGCCCTACCAGCAAGACGTTCGAGCCGGGCGTCCCTCGCGACGTCGGATTCATCCAAAGAGCATCAAGGAAAGAGCCTCTTTGCCCCGCTTTATGTAACCGGATCCGAAGAGAATCCCTCTCACAGATATCACGGAGCTCACACAGAAGAGGCTCTTCCAAAAAGGCCGGGGTCGACGCCCCCGGCTACAGAAGTGGCTTGATTCCTGCCCTTGGAGGGACGACCTCCGCAAGGTCATTCTATCGAGGATGGCTCGAGGGCGGCTTGAGATCGTTTATTCCGTGCGGACGCCGATGCGGTAGAAGCCATCTGTGGTGGGAGTGTAGACATTGGTGGCGAGGTCGGTCGCCAGCGGCTGGAAGGGTTGCATGAGGTTGGTGGTGAAATAGGGGGTGTAGCGGCGGTTCTGGGCAAACGGCCAATGCAGGGTTCCCAGCGTGCCGGGAATATGGTTTTCCATGGCGACGGCGAACAGGGAACGGGGATCCATCGGCTGGGTGCCGGCGATGTATTCCGCGCTGTTGTTCTGGCCATCCTCGTCGGAGTCTTCCTCCATGGGGGGGCCGCCGGGAGTCCCGAAGTTGTCCTGCCGCCACTGGTTGGGGATTCCGTCGCCATGCGAATCGGCGTGGAGCAGGTTCACACGCTGGGGACGAATGGTCACCGAGGAAAAGGCGAATTGCTCATTGGAGTCGTGCAAGCCCCACATGCGTTCACCCAGGAAGGTGCGGGAGAGGTATCGGTCATTGTTCTGGATGGTGCTGGAGCCGATGACTCCGCAGATGAACAGGTTTGAAATCGAGCGGGGTCCGGAAGCATCCAGCGAACTCCAGGGCAAGGCGGCTTCCCAGCGCGTGGTGCGCCGGTTTGTGCTGCTGCCGCCGGTGGGGCAGGGAAGGGTGCCGGTGCCGTGGAACTGCGACAGCTTGGCGTTGGCCATGGAAACGAACGAGCCGCTGTTGGTGCCGATGTAGAAAATGCCCATGCCGGTGTCATATCCACCCGTGCCGCCTATGGCGAAATTGGGATAGTTGGGGCCATCCCCGAAGGCGTCGCCGAGAATGAACGCCACATCCATGGGCTCGGTGAAGCGCACATTGTGCAAATAGTCCAGCGCGTTGGGCAGGCCGCTCTTGTGCCAGAGATTCCAGGCATTGTCTTTCAGCGTATCCAGGCCCAGAAAAAGCATGACCATATTATTGCTGCCGCCCAGATCCATGCCGTATCCACCAATGTAGAGATTGGTGTTGTCGACATTGACCCAGATGGAGCCGAAATCGCCGAAACCCTGGAACTCATCGTGCACCTTGAGCGGCGGTCCATCGAGTGTGAGGTCGACGTTGTCGCCGGGGTTGTCGGGAATGTCGCCGGGGGGATTGGAGGTGATCACCGGGGAGCCGAAGGGCACAATCGGCTCGGGCGCCCAGGCCCGGGTTGTTGCGCCCGACACCGGGAACGTCCAGCCGCGCTTGGCATTGTTGTCGATCGATTTTCCGCTTGTGAAGTAGACGGAGAGGTTTTGGGCATAGCTTGGCAAGGGAACGGAACACTCCCATTGCGAGCCGGAAACAAGGGTCATGGAGACCGCGTTGGTCGAGGAAAACAGACGGTCATGGAAGGAGAACCACGCGGTTATGTTGGAGGACGCGGCCAACGGTCCCATGTCGGCTTCATAGCGGATCGTGGCTTGGCTGCCCGCCAGCAGGGGGAAGGGGGAAACACGAACCCGGTCCAGCAGGACCTGCCAGTTTTGCAGGAAATTGTTGTGCCAGGTGTTGGACCCGTCGTGGAAGACAAAGGCCAGGCGTTGGGTGCTTTCGGCGGGAACTGCCACGTCGTATTCCCACCGCTGGTTCGAAGGGTTCCACGTCATGGGGGCATCTTGAAAGGCGTTCGTGAAGGCGTCGCTCCCAATGTGGATATAGACGGGATTGGCACCCGCCAGCGGTCCTTCCGTGGCGCGGTAGGAGATTCTTGCGGATTGGCCGCGAAGGGGAAAGGCCGGTGCCACGCTCACCTGCCGTCGATTGGTCACGACGGTGCTGTCGAAGAGGAGCCCGTCGCTCCGGATGGCCTGCACCTGCATGACGTCGCCCGTGAGCCGGGCGGACACGTGGTGGTAGCAGGTGGTGGCAAAAGCCTGGAGGGGTTCGCCAACGGCAGAATCATAGAGGGCGGCACCGCCGCCGCCGACCACCATGTACCGGACGCCGTCGATCGGCACCGTTCGCTGGTAGTTGTGGCTGTGGCCGCTGACCAGCCAGTCCGCTTCGTAGCGTGTCAGGAGGGGACCCCATTGTTCCCGGAACTGGTCCGTGCCGGGACGAAAACCCCAGGAAAAGGGTGGCTCGTGGTTCAGGACAATGATCCAAACGATGTGGGGGTCAAAGGCGGCCGCCTGCAATTCGCGGGCCAGGAAATCGTTCTGGTCCACGGCGGGAATGTCGGCGTTCAGGCTGATGAAACGGATGTTGCCTGCGGTAAAGGAATAGCAGGAAAGGCCCAGGGAGGGCTCGGGAAGTTCAAACAGGCGCTGGTACATGGAGCGGGCGTAATCGTTGCCCGGCGCGGCATCATGGCCGCCCAGGGTGGGCATGAACACAGCGCCGGCCAGCATGTTGGAACAGCTCCGGAAGAAGGTCTGCCACGTATCGAAGCCGGTGCCGGTATAGTCCTCGAAGGCCATGTCGCCCATGTTGATGATGAATTGAGGGCTCTCCGTCAGAATCCGGTTTGCCACCTCCGTTGCGGCGGATTCGGTGACGGAGCCGTACAGGTCGCCGTGGAAGGCGAAATGAATGGGTTGGCCTGCTTCCGGCGCGGTGTGGAAGGTGCCAGTCTGCACGTAGCCGTCGGTGGAGGAAACCTCGAAATAGTAGCGGGTTTCCGGTTTCAATCCACGCAGGGTAATGCGATGGCGGCATATCCCCCCGCCGTCGTACTCGACCTGCGTGTAGTTCGTGGTCAGGCCGTAGCGCACCATGCCGCGTCCGGCCGCGAGCCGGTCCCAGACCAGGTTCACCGAAGTGGAGGCGTCCTCTGTCCAACTGGTCCGGACAGGGGTTTGGAGGGCTTGGCCAAACGCAGGAGCCTTGGCCAGTTCGCAGAGGAACAGGACCATCCACAACCAAACTGAAAAACGGAATGGCATCATCTCTCTCCCTGAATTGCTGCGGGTTGGGGGCGATCCGCAATCCTACTGTATTTCACTCCACGCGGTTTTGCCTGAAAAGTCGGCCAAATCGCTTGTTTGCGACCCTTCTTGGCGTTCCTGACATTTGGGTATTCTTCTTTCATCGGTGGAAATCGTGTCATGGAAAGTAGGGGCGGACAAAGAAAAAGACATGACATTTTTTGACAAAAACATGACAAAAATTGATCAGGGAAAAGGGGGCGGATCATGGCTTTTGGATTTGTCAAGTTCATTCTGGCGAAAATCTTGATCAAAAAATGTCATGTTTTTGTCAAAAAATGTCATGTCCTTTCTGTTGTGGTTGACGGGTGGGCGAGTCATCGTGGTGGGGAAAGATGAACGATATTGCATCCATTCTTGAGCGGATTCCAACGAGAGGCATGTCATGACGAAGACTTCCGTTTTGCAAACTCCAGAGGGGAGGAACCCTCCGGTGAAAACCAGGATCACGCCATATGGAATTGTGGCAAAGAATTTTTCTTCGGGGCTGATTCGCACCATGCTGGCGGGTCTTTTGTTTGAATGCCCCATTGGCGACACGGCATCGGCATGCCAACTGTGCCACATCCGGATGATGCCGGCCCGGGAAAGGGTCCGCTGGCTCCAGGGGTTGGGGGATACCGCGTGCCGGGGCATCTACTTCAACCATCTCCAGTGCTTGGAAAAGAAAGTGTAGCCGGGAAGGGGGGGGAAATTCCCGTCACCCCTGTTGGCCGCGTTCTGGCGGTTTGCGGTTTCCATGGGGGTCTTTCCGAATTTGAGCCATAACAGTGAGGATTTCGATGATGCAAGAGAAGGTTCGTGTGAGTCGGTTGGTTGATGCCGGGTGCCTTGCCATGCGTGGAGCTGTTCTGCTGCTGGGGCTTGGCCT
>CAYNHA010000261.1:0-7241 GCA_964397035.1 uncultured Verrucomicrobiota bacterium | reverse complement strand
CCGGCGCACGGCCCGGCCAACGCTACAAATATGTGTTCAACGGCAACATCTGGAAGCGCGATCCGCGCGCCCGGAAGGTCACCCACTCCAGCGGCGATTCCGTCATCTATGATCCCGCCGCCTTCGATTGGGGCTCCTCCAAAGCCCCCGTCCTGCCGCCCGACGATGTCGTGATCTACCAGTTGCACATCGGCACCTTCGCCGGCATCACCCCGCCAGCCACCTTCGACGATGCCATCCCGCGCCTCGACTACATCCAGCGACTGGGCGCCACCGTGGTCCAGCTCATGCCCGTCAACGAGTTCCCCGGCGGAAAAAGCTGGGGCTACAATCCCTCCGATCTCTTCGCCATCGAAACCGACTACGGTGGCCCCGACGCCCTCAAGCGTTTCGTCCGCGCCGCCCACGAACGCGGACTCGCCGTCTTCGTGGATGTCGTCCACAACCACTACGGACCAACCGATCTCGACCTGTGGGGATTCGACGGATGGTCCGAAAACGGCCTCGGCGGCATCTATTTCTACAACGACGGCCGGGCCCACACCCCCTGGGGCTCCACCCGCCCCGACTATGGACGCCCCGAAGTCCGCCAGTTTGTCCGCGACCAGATCTTCATGTTCGCCGACGAATACCGCGTCGACGGCTTCCGCTGGGACTCCGTCTACCACATCGTCAGCTACTCCGAACAGGATTCCTCCACCAATCCCCAGGGCGTCCAGATGCTGCACGACATCAACCTCGAACTCGCCCAGACCCGCCCCCGACTCCTCCGGATCGCCGAAGACCATGCCTTCGGGCACGACATGCTGTTCAATGCCCAGTGGGACATCGGCTACCGCTGGGCCCTCTTCCACCAGGTCGCCGACGCCTGGGACTACGAGCGCAACATGCGCACCGTCATGGGCGCCCTTTCCGACTGGCCCGAACTGCGCCGTGTCGCTTTCACCGAGGCCCATGACTATGTCGCGGGCATGAACTACGGCCGCACCCGCGTCCCCTCCCATGTCCATCCCGAAGATCCCAACAGCCTCTGGGCCCGCAAACGCGCCCTTCTCGGCGGCGCCATCGTCATGACCACGCCCGGCATCCCCATGTTCTTCCAGGGCCAGGAAATGAACGAAACCCTCTCCTTCCACGACGATGTCCCCCTGCGCTGGAACCTCGCCCAGAAGAACATCGGCATCGTCCGCGCCTACCGTGACCTCATCCACCTGCGCCGCAATCTCTCGGGCCGCACGTCGGGCCTCAAGGGCACCGGCATTTTCGTCCACCACGTCGACAACGACAACAAGGTCGTCGCCTTCACCCGCTGGGACAAGGGCGGGCCTTTCGACGATGTCCTCGTGGTCGCCAATTTCTCCTCCCGCGACTTCACCTGGCACGATTACTCCATCCAGTTCCCCTCCGCCGGAACGTGGTATCGCATTTTCAACAGCGATTCCAAGCAGTATGGCGCCGACTTCGGCGATATCGGCCCCTCCCAGCTCGAGGCCGCCGGCACCCCCCCCGCCGCCATCGTCGACATGGGCAAATACAGTTTGCAGATCTTTTCCAAAACGCCTCCGAAACAGAATCCCCGCCAGACGCAGTAAGGGAAGGACTTCATGACGCCCAAACGAATCCTTCTGGTCGACGACGATGTCAGCAACCTCTACATCATGCGCTGCCTGCTGCAGAACAAAGGGTACGACGTCCTCGACGCCACCAACGGGGCCGATGCGCTCGAGCAGGCGCGCAAAACAACGCCCGACCTGATCGTCTCCGACATCCTGATGCCCGTCATGGACGGTTTCACCCTCTGCCGCGAGTGCAAGAAGGATCCTCTTCTGCGGCCCGTTCCCTTCATCTTCTACACCGCCACCTACACCGACCAGAAGGACAAGCAGTTTGCCCTCGATCTCGGTGCTGTCCAGTTCATCATCAAGCCCGAAGACGGCCTCACCTTCCTGTCGATTCTGGAGGAAACCCTCCAAAAACCCATTCGCCCTCCCCCCGCGGCGGAACTCCCCGCGGCGGAAGAAACCGTTTTCCTCAAGCAATACAGCGAAACCCTCATCCGCAAGCTGGAATCCAAAACCAACTCGCTCGAAAAAGACATCGCCCACCGGGAGCAAATCGAAGCCGCCCTGCGCAACAGCGAGGAACGCTTCCGACTGCTGGTCAAGAATTCCTCCGATTCCATCAGCGTCATCGATGCCCACGGCATCCAGCGCTACATCAGCCCCGCCGCCGAACGCATCACCGGCTTTCCCGTGGAGGAATTGCTGGCCAAATCCTTTGCCGAAATCATCCATCCCGAAGACCTCCCCCGCGTCCAGGCCGCCTTTCAGGAGGCCGTGGCCCACCCCGAAGCCCGTCACACCGTCCGCTACCGGCATATCCACAAGACCCATGGCTGGGTGCACATGGAGGCCGTGGGCCAAAGCGCCCTGTCCGAGCCTTCCGTGAACGGCGTGGTGGTGAGCGCGCGCGACATCACCGAACGCGTGCAGAGCGAGGAAGAGCGCGACCGCCTCCAGTCGCAGTTGAACCAGGCTCTCAAGATGGAATCGGTCGGGCGCCTCGCCGGCGGCGTCGCCCACGACTTCAACAACATGCTCGGCGTCATCCTCGGCCATGCCGAACTCGCCATGAGCCAGGTCTCCCAGAAACACCCCCTGTTTGCCAATCTGCTGGAAATCCAGAAATCCGCCGAACGTTCAGCCGAACTGACCCGGCAGCTCCTCGCCTTTGCCCGCAAGCAAACCGTGGTGCCCAAGGTGCTCGACCTGAACAACACCGTCGAGAACACCCTCTCCATGCTGCGGCGCCTGATCGGCGAAAACATCCAACTGGTCTGGCATCCCGGCCCCCTGACGGAACCCGTGAAAATCGATCCTTCCCAAATCGACCAGATCCTGACCAACCTGTGCGTCAACGCCCGCGACGCCATCGAAGGCGCCGGCACCCTCACCATCGAAACCGGATCCAGCGTTTTCGATGAATCCTCCTGCGCCTTCCATGCCGACCTGATCCCCGGAGAGTATGCCCGCCTCACCGTCCGCGACACCGGCTGTGGCATGGACTCGGATACCCTGGCCAACATCTTCGAACCCTTTTTCACGACCAAGGGGGTCGGCGAAGGCACTGGCCTGGGCCTCGCAACCGTCTACGGCATCGTGAAGCAGAACCACGGTTTCATCGATGTCCAAAGCCAGCCCGCGCGCGGAACCACCTTTCACATCTACCTGCCCCAGCACCGGAGCCAGCACGACCTGCCCCCCCCGCCCCCCGCCTCCGCACCTTCCACCAAAGGACAAGAAACCATCCTGCTGGTGGAGGACGAACCCGCCATCCTCGGCGTCAGCAAAAGCATGCTCGAACGCCTGGGCTACCATGTCCTGGGTGCCGCCACGCCGGGAGAGGCCATCCGCCTGGCCGAAACCTTTTCCGGCCCGATCCACCTGCTGATGACCGATGTCGTCATGCCGGAAATCAATGGCCGGGATCTGGCCAAAAAACTCCGGTCCCTCCAGCCCCTCATGCGGCGCCTGTTCATGTCGGGCTACACGTCCGATGTCATCGCCCTCCACGGCATTCTCGACGATGGAACGCACTTCATCCAAAAGCCCTTCACCATGAAGGCTCTCTCCGAAAAAGTGCGCCAGGCGCTGGATCGGCCGACCTAGATTTCAGAGCGCCACGGCGCAAGGGAAAGCCCGAATTTGCTCAACGCCACCTGGACTTCGTCGATGGCGCCCAACCGTTCCGCCACCCAGCGCGGAAACTCCTCGTTGTATTTCACCTCCAGGACCGTCTCCCCGCGCGGGAACAACGGAACCATGCTCTTTCGCCCCCTCAATCCGAAATCGGAAACACTATAGCGAACGGATTTGTCGAACGTGACCCGGATGTCTTCGAAAGGCAGCACATACGCCTCCCGTTCATACTCCACATGGACCACCGGACGGTACAGCTTCGTCTTCAACTCGGCATAAAACCGAAGCGCCGCTTCCGATCCCCGCCGGAACAACACGTCCCAGTCGCCGCCCACCAGCGCCTCCGCCTCCACAATGGACAGCTTCACTCGCTCTTTCTGGTTCCACATCCCGATCTTGTGCTTGCGCTCCAGCAACGCGAATTCGGCATTCTCGGAATACACCCTCAGGCGGATCTTCTTGCGGGAAAGCGATCCGGCCACCTTCTCCACGTAGTCGCCATTCTCCAGAGAATCCAGATACACGCTTCGGATGAAGTAGTCCCCGCCGGGCCCCGCATGCGGATCGGCCTGCATCGCATGGCGGCACCATCCGGAAGCGGCGGCGTATTGCATCGGCGAAATCCGGAATTTCCGCTCGTTTCGCCATGCCTTTTGCAAGGATCCGCTCATTTCACCCTCCTCAGCGGCGGCGATTCGCTTTCCTTCCACCAGGCCGTTCCCGCCGCCTCGCCATTCCGTTCCACCTGTTCGGCCTCCACCGAAAACAAGTCTTCGGGCCCCTTCATCGCCGCCAGAGCTCCATCCATCCAATGCGCCCGGCGCAGCAGGAAATCCCGCACGATCCGGACATGCTTCCCGAATGAATCCACCGGATACGTGGCCGTGAACATGAACTGTCTTTCCGGCCTGAGCAGTTCCCGATACCGGGCGAAATGGTGAGGCGCCGCCCCTTCCACCTCCGCCACCACGGCATCGACGAGATCCAGGATCCGCCCGTCGGAAAACGCCTCCCCCGGCTTGCGCAACTCCCGCCACCGCTCCTGACAAAGGCGAAAGAAACGGGGGTTCTTCATCCATTCCTTGGAATAGGGCACCCTCATGAGCGTGAAACCTTCCGGAGAGGTCAGATCCCGCGCATTGCCCATCGCAAGGTTGAAATCCCACGGCGGCCCCGCCACCAGGCGGCCCCCGGCCCGGCGGTGAAAATACGTGGAAAACTGGAAGGCATCCACGTTCTTGATGAACTCCTGGAACAACACCATGTTCACCAGCGAATCCACATCCAGCAGTTCGAAAAACCGCTCGCTGAATACGTCTTCCTTCATCAACCGCTGGAACCGTGCAAAATCCTCGCGGATGAAATCCGCCGCCTCGGGCGTCAGTTTTTTCGGCCCCGGTCCCACGATCGTGAAGAAATCCTCTCCCAGGCGGAACGAGGACAGGCTCGAAGACGGACGGTCATGCTGCAGAACCCATCCGCCCCCTTCCAATCCCTCCGTCGAATCCACCGTTTCCAGCGTCCCGATATCCACCCGGTGGGGCCCCTCCTCGATCTGCTCCATCGCCAGATAAATGCCGCTGTAGGTGAACTCGTCCAGCCGGTCGGAAGCCCTCCTCACAAAAACCTCAACGAATTTCGCCCTCGGTGTGAACGGAATCAGCGGTCGCGCCAGTTCATATGCCATCCGGTCGCGGATCAACGAGCGGTCCATGCCGGTGGCAATCAGCACGAAATCGTCGTCCGGCGGGAATCCGCAGAGATTGAATCTCGATGGTTTCTGCTTTTCATCCAGGATGTTCAGACGGATCGAATGCTGCCGGTAATGCGAGTGCATCGAACTCGCCCCCCGGTGCCGCACCGTCACGAACGGCAGCAGCGCCGTCGGCAAATCCGAAAGCCGGTTCCCCCCCGGACGGTCAAACACCCGCATCAAGGCAGGGACAGCCTCTTGTCCCGGATCGGGAATCGAGTCCCCCGCAATCACGATCTCCAGCACCGGCAGCGGCGATTCGAACTCCCGGGCAAACGGCGCCAGCTTCCGCTTGGGAAGCCGGAACGAGGACATGCGCGTGGCGGACAAATCCGTATCGCGCACCGCCGGAACCAGCCAAAGGACCGTCAGGATCGCCGCGCACAGCGCCAGCAGCACCCGCGAACCCTTGCGCGCGGTTCGCCGGCTCCACCGGAAACTCACGGTTCTTCGCTGCCTGCAACCAGATTCACGGTCTCAACACCGGGAATGCCGGACAGCTCTTTGGCCACGGCTTCCCCCGGCAGGTCTTTTTTCAACCGCACGTCGTAGATGAATTCCGTTCCGTTCGGCGCCATGTTCTGCATCCGCAGCCGCGCCCGGCCCGTCAACCGCCGCACCCGGTCGCGCACTTCATTGGCATCCACCCCCCGCCCCTTCAGGATCAGCATCAGCGAATGTCTCGGATGCCCCAGCAGCGTGAACACCAGCACGAAAATCCCGAGCGCCAGCGACCCGGCCATGGCCAGCAAATGAATCCCCGTCCCCGCCGCCAGCCCGATCGCCACCGACCAGAAAATGTACGAAATGTCCCGCGGATCCTTCACCGCGCTGCGGAAGCGGATGATCGAAAGCGCCCCCACCATTCCCAGCGAGAGCGCCAGATTCGACTGGATCACCATCATGATGATCGCCGTCACCATCGCCGTCATCACGATGCTCATTCCAAACGCTCGGTTGTACGCCACCCCGCTGTATGTCAGCTTGTAGATCAGCCAAATGAACAGCGCAATCAGCGTCGTCACCGCCAGATTCGTCATCGCCGTCGAAAACGCAATACTCTCCGCGCCCCCCGCCAGCATGGAAAACACCTCGAATTTATTCACCACCGTCTCCTTCCGCCCGTTTGCAACGCCGATTCCTCACGACACTCCAAAATTTGGGGCATCCTAGGACCCCATTGCCCCGCCGTCAATAGTTGCACTCCCCCCTCCAGAATAGTCTTGCTCGTCCAGCTCCTGCCTTTTTACATCTATCGCATGAACGAAACCGCACCCCTGTTTCCATCTGTTGCCGCGTGGCTGGCGGCTTTCGGCCTCGGCTTTGAACTCGTCCGCTTTCTTTTCCTCAATGCCGTCCGCCGCCCCCCATCCCCACTCCTGGTGTTTTTCACGTGGACCCTGCGCCCATGGACGGCCTGGGCCCTCTTCAATCTCGTCTATCGATGGGGATGGGCCCCGAAGCTCAATAATTATCGGACCTTCCCTTTCTTTGCGAACCCCTGGATCCAAGACGAACCCTTCCGCGAAGCCCTTCACCGGATCGCACATTCCCCCGGACTGCCCATCTGGGGATGGGTGGTTCCCGCCCTGTTGCTGGCCATCCTTTTTCTTCTCGCCTGGACTCTCCGCCGCCCCTCCACCCGGATCTGGCCTGCTCTCTTCGGCCTCTATGTCCTGGCCGTCGCCCTTCCGCTCTCCCAAGCCTGTCTACCCGACGGAGCCTGGAACGAAGACGGCCCCGGCGGCTCCCTGCTCGTCCCCTGGAACGACGCCGGATCCACCATGCTC
>CAYNHA010000260.1:0-7280 GCA_964397035.1 uncultured Verrucomicrobiota bacterium | reverse complement strand
GTGGCTTGGTCGCCATGGCCCACGAGGACGAGGCGGGCGTCGGGGATTTGGGCGACGACGGTTGCCCAGGCGTCCAGGAGGATGTCGATGCCTTTGTCGAAGTGGAGGCGGCCGAGGAAAACCATGGCGCCCGGTGCGGCGGGTTGGATATCGAGGGTGCGGTAGCGTTCCACGTCCACGCCGTGGTGAAGGATGTGGATACGGCCGGAATTGACCCAGGAAATCGTTGAGAATTCCGTTTTCAAGGAGGCCGAGGGGACGAGGATTTCCGGGCGAAGAAGGGCGATGTGGAGAAAGTGGCGCAGGGTGTTGCGAATGTCCTTCATGTTGCCGCGGCGGCAGAAGATGCGCACGGGAAGGCCGCGGCAGGCCCAGGTGGCGAGGCGGAGGTCGTGGTAGGTCTTGAGGCAAATGACGCGGATCTGGTTTTCCTGCACGAAGCGGCGGATGTGGCGGGCGAGGGCCGGATTCAAGCCTTTGGAGGGAGAGTAGGGAAGGACGGGGACGCGGGCGGCCTGAGCGGCGCGGCAGAGGCCGTCGCCGGGGCGGCAGGCCAGCCAGGCGGAGTGTCCGCGCGGATTCAGCGCCTGGGCCATGCGCAGCATCCACAGTTCGATGCCGTAGACGGCATCGCCCCGGAAGTTGTTCATGAACAGGATATTCATTGCGTGGGATCTTATAGGCCTGGCGGGTGGAGGCCACAAGTCCTTTCCATTCAGCCGGGATTGCGCGGGGCTCGGGGGGCGTGGTAAAAGAGAAGTCTTTGAATGCTCCGGGAATGGGGCGGAAGGTGCGGAATCATGGCAATGAAATTTTCTGAGAATGCGGACCGGATGGATGTCCGGTACGTGGCGGGTCTGGCGCGGATGGCGCTGTCCGATGAGGAGGCGTCGAAGTTGCAGGGGCAGCTCGACGACATTCTGGCGTTTGTGGGCGAATTGAAGGTGCTGGACGTGTCGGGGGTGGAGCCTACGGATGATGCGAGTGGCAATCGGAATGCGTGGCGCGAAGATGTCCCCGTGGCTGGACTGGAGCGCGAGGCGGCCTTGGCGAATGCGCCGCTGGCGCGTCACGGGCAGTTTGTGGTGCCGAAGGTGATCGAATGAGCAAAGACCTTATCGAGCTGGGATTTGGCGAGGCGGCGGAAGCGCTGGCGAAAAAGGAGATTTCCTCGGAGCAGTTGACGAGTGCGTTGCTGGAGCGTTCGGACCGGCTGGAACCGAGGCTGAATTCCCTGACGTGGCGGAGCGCGGAGCAAGCCTTGGCGGAGGCGCGTGCGGCGGATGCGGTGCGGGCGGCCGGAGATGTGCGGCCACTGCTGGGCGTGCCGATTGCCATCAAGGATTTGCTGAATGTGAAGGGACAGCCGTGCACGGCGGGTTCGAACATCTTGAAGGGCTATGTGGCGCCGTATGACGCGACGGTGATTGCGCGGCTGCGCGCGGCGGGCTGCGTATTCGTGTCGCGCACGAACACGGACGAATTTGCGATGGGGGGAAGCACCGAGACGAGCGCGTATGGGACAACCCGGAATCCGTGGGACACGGAGAGGGTTCCGGGTGGATCGAGCGGCGGTTCGGCGGCGGCGGTGGCGGCCTGCTTGGCACCGGCGGCGCTGGCGTCGGACACGGGCGGCAGCATCCGGCAGCCGGCGGCGTTTTGCGGGGTGACGGGATTCAAACCGACCTATGGACGGGTGTCGCGCTATGGCTGCACGGCGTTTGCCTCTTCGCTGGACCAGGTGGGGCCGATCGCGCGTTCGGTGGAGGATGCGGCGATGGTGTACCAGATCATCGCGGGTCAGGATGGGCATGATTCGACCACGTCGGGGCTCGCGGTGGGCGATTGTCTGGAGGAGGTTCGCGGCGCGAAGGATCTGAAAGGGCTGAGGCTGGGTTTGCCCAAGGAGTATTTCGTGGAAGGGCTGGACCCGGAGGTGGAGAAGCTGACGCGTGCGGCGGTGGAACAGTGCCGCGCGTTGGGGGCGGAGATTGTCGATGTGGAGTTGCCGCACTCGAAGTATGGAATTGCGTGCTACTATATTTTGGCACCGGCAGAGGCTTCGGCGAATTTGGCGCGCTATGACGGGGTTCGCTATGGGTTCCGCGCGGAGTCGGAAGACTTGCTGGAGATGTATGAACAGACGCGGGTCCGGGGGTTTGGCGCGGAAGTGAAGCGGCGCGTGATTCTGGGAACGTATGTGCTGAGTAGCGGTTTTCACGATGCGTATTATCTGAGAGCGCAGAAGGTGCGGACCCTGATTCGCCGCGACTTTGAAAAAGTCTTTGCGCAGTGCGACGCCATTCTCGGGCCCGTGACGCCGACGCCGGCCTTTCGCGTGGGGGAGAAGAGCGCGGATCCGGTGCAGATGTACCTGGGCGATATTTTCACGGTGAACGTGAATCTGGCGGGAATCTGCGGGCTGAGCGTTCCATGCGGTTTCACGGCGGGTGGTTTGCCGGCGGGCTTGCATGTGGTGGGGCCGGCGTTCGAGGAGGCGCGCGTCCTGAAGATCGGCGCGGCCTACCAGCACGCCACGGAATGGCACCGGAAGAGGCCGGGGATTTAGGGCCGGACTTGGCGACCTTTGCGAGAGAGGATTTGAAGGCAACTTTATGAGCGAATACATTCCATCGATCGGTCTGGAAGTGCATGTGCAGTTGAAGACGCGCACGAAAATGTTTTGTGCGTGTCCGGCGCACACGGACGGCGAGCCCAACACGGCGGTCTGCCCGGTGTGCCTGGGGTTTCCGGGGGCGCTGCCCGTGATGAACCGGGAGGCAATCCGCAAGACGGTGATGACGGGCCTGATGATTGGCTCCAGAATTTCCCTGCGGAGCACGTTCGACCGGAAAAACTATTTCTATCCGGACATGTCGAAGAACTACCAGATCACGCAGCAGGCGGCTCCGCTGTGCGTGGGGGGCGCGGTCGAAATCGAAGTCGGCGGAAAGAAGAAGACCATTCGTGTGAACCATATCCACCAGGAGGAGGATGTGGCGAAAAGCACGCACATGGAAAACTCGACGGAGATTGATTTCAGCCGCGCGGGGACTCCACTGATGGAACTGGTGACGGAACCGGACATGTCGAGTCCGGACGAGGCCATTGCCTTTCTGGTGGCGCTGAAGGAGATGCTGGTCTATGCGGGCATCAGCGATTGCAACCTGGAGATGGGGCATGTGAGGTGCGACGTGAATTCATCGGTGCGTCCGACCGGAACCGAGAAGCTGGGGGTGAAGACCGAGCTGAAGAACATGAACACCTTCAAGGGAATCCACCGTGCGCTGGAATACGAACTGGACCGGCAGGCCCAGACGCTGAAGGCGGGGGGCGCGCTGACGCAGGAAACACGGCGATGGGACGATGTGGCGGGAATCACGCTGCCGATGCGTTCCAAGGAATATGCCCATGACTATCGCTATTTTCCGGAGCCGGACTTGCCGCCGGTTTCGCTGGACGCGGCGACCGTGGAAACGTGGCGCGCGGAGTTGCCGGAGCTTCCGGCGGCGAAACGGGCGCGGTTTGTCGAGGCGTATGGATTGCCGGAATACGATGCGGGTGTGTTGACCGCGGACCCCGCAATTGCGGGATATTTCGAGGCGGTCGCCCGGAAGTCCAAGAATTTCAAGGCGGTTTCCAACTGGGTGATGGGCGAGCTGCTACGGGCGCTGGGCGAAAAAGGGCAGGGGATTCAGGAGGCTAGGATTACGCCGGATGCGCTGGCCGGGCTGATTGCGTTGGTGGACGCCAAGACCATCCACATGCCGGCCGCAAAGGAAGTCTTCCAGGTTCTGTTTGAGAACGGCGGCGACCCGGCGGCCATCGTGAAGGAAAAAGGGTTGGCGCAGGTGAGCGATGCCGGAGCGATGGATGGTTTTGCGGAACAGGCCATTTCCGCGAACGAGAAGGTGGCGGCGGAGTTCCGGGCCGGGAAAGAAGCCGCCTTGATGTTTTTGGTGGGGCAGGTGATGAAGCTGTCGCGGGGGAAGGCCAATCCTCAGCTTGCGGCCGAAGCCTTGCGCCGCAAGCTGAGTTTGTGAGTTTGGGGTAAAAAAGGTCCGTGCCAGGCATTATCGGGGGGGGGTAGCCTGGCACGGATGAATGCAGACGGGCGGAGTATGGGGGGATCTCCGTAGTCCCATCTGCTTGCTGCGTGGTTAGCAGCAAGTTGTATAAATTATTCTCGAAAAGATCACGGGGTCTTGCATCCCCTATTTCTGGAGTGACTATACTCCGGAGGAATAATAAGTCAACACCCTCTTTGAAAAAAAAGTTGTTTTCGCCAGCCGTGTGAAAGCTATTTTTTTGGGAGGGTTGCTTGCCGGAGGGACGGGAAGTTGTACAGGATGTCCTTCGGGATTTTGTATTCCGGGAAATTGCGATGGCGGTGTTCGGCAACCTGCCAGGCGAGATCCTGTCGGTCGGCGGCCAGCCAGGCGCGAATGAGTTGATCCATGATGGCGATTTGGACTTCCGGGGGGCGGTCGAGGGCGTGGGCCCACGCCTGCTCCAGGTATTTTGCGGCGGCGACGGAATCGCCAATGCGGAGATTGATGGTGCCGAGTGTTTCGAGGACCAACGGATTGTCGGGGTCGAGCTGTGCCGCCTTGTTGGCATGCCGGAGAGCGGTCATGAGCTCCCCTTGGCCGTTCAGCATGGAGTAGGCGAGGTTGTTCAGAATCTTGGGATTGTCGGGATCGATGGACAGCGCGCCCTGAAAGGCTCCGATGGCTTCCTTATAGCGGCCTTTGCGAACGAAGACATTGCCCTGGCCGACGAGTGCGTCGAGGTCGGGTGTTTCGACTGGGGCATATCCCTGAACGGCTGCGGGGGAGGTTGCGGCAGCGGCGTCTTCCTGGAGGGCTGTATAGATGGCCTCGGCACGGCGGTAGTTGCCTTGATCAAACCAGAAGTCGGCCAGAAGAAGTTTTTGGTCCCGGGTGGGTTCGAAATGGTTGAAGCTGCCGGGCTTGATCAGGCAGAGCGCGGCGTGCTTGAGAGGTTCGCGCCGGACGAAGAAATCCTGCTCGGGGAGGGTGAGAATCTGGTTGTTGCCGTCGAGCAACTCGATGTTATGCTCCTTGCGGTCCCAGGCCACCGGGATCAGGGTGGCGACGGTAGAGTTGTAGTGGGCATCGGGGGGAAGCAGAATCAAAAGGGGGAGATTGTTTCCCAGTTCATCCCAAAGGAATTCCTCGTCGGTCTTTACGACCAGGAGCAGGCGTTTGTGTTGTGTGGCGATCCGGCGGATGGCGTTGCGGTCGATGCGGCCCTTGGGGGAAGCCGGAGGGACGATTTGTTCCAGATCTGCGGTGGAAAGGTGGATGCCGTTGGCGTCGAAGAAAGCGGCCACGAGGGCGCGGTCGGCCCGAATATGACCGGCGGGTGCGGTTGGAGTGGGGCGCAGGGCCCGCCGGTCCGGACTGCCGGGGCCAAGGGAGGCACATCCGGCAGACAGGGACAACAGCAAGGGAATGGCGATGAAGCTATACCACCGACGGACATTTCTGCCGAAGGTGGGGTGAAAAGGCATTGGTGGTTCTCCGGCTAGCGCTTCTGGGTTTCGTCCAGAACCTCGAAGATCCCGGACGTTCCTTCCAGGATTTGGATGGCGCGTTGCCGGACAGCTTCGTTGGGTACGGTTCCATACAGGATGGCGAGGCCGTTTTCGACGCGGACGCTCAGGGTGGCGCGGGCGGTCATGGAATCGCTATTGAGGCGGCTGGCGGCGATGGATGCGATTCCGTCGTCGGTGATGGGATCATCGCTCAAGTCTTCCTGCTGGAGGATGGCGCATCCGGCCGAGAAGAGCATGGCAACAAGGGACAAGAAAATGAGCGCTTTTTTCATGGGCAATCTCCAGTGTGCGCACGGCAATCAAGCGGTTGCGCGGGTTCAAAGCAACGTCCGAATCCTATTCCTCGGGAGGAGGGTTGTCAATGGCGTGCGGTTGCCAGCGGGGGCGGGGTCTGATAGGGTCGGCGCATGGAGAAAAAGAATTCATACACGGTGAAACTGACGCCGGTGCAGATGGACGAGGCGGCCAGAATCCTGCGCGAGGGAAACTATCGCCTGCGGAAACTGGAGCACACGATTGCGGCGGCGGAGGGGGAGGATTGCCAGATCGCTCTCTACAAGAGCGGCAAGTGCCTGGTGCAGGGAAAGGGCGCGGCCGACTGGGTCACGTTTGTCCTGGAACCGCAAGTGCTGGGCGAGGCGCGATTGGGGTATGAAGAGGTACTGAATCCAGAGGCCAGCGCCCCCCACATGGGTGTGGACGAAAGCGGAAAGGGCGATTTCTTCGGGCCGCTGGTGATTGCGGCCGCCTATGTGGATGAGACCATTGCGCGCGATTTGAAGGCGATGAATGTCCGCGACAGCAAGACGATCACCACGGACAAGGCCGCACAGGACCTGGCCAAAAAAATCCGCGAACGCCTGGGGGATCGCTATGCCGTGATTTCGATCGGGCCGGCGGCCTACAACCGGCTTTACGCGACGATGAACAGCGTGAACCGCATCCTGGCGTGGGGTCATGCGAAGGCCATTGAAAACCTGCTGGAGAAGGTCCCCGGATGTCCCCGCGCCCTGAGCGACCAGTTCGGTCCGGAGCATCAGATCCAGCGCGCCTTGCAACAGAAGGGCCGTAAGATCAAGCTGGAGCAGCGTCACAAGGCGGAAAGCGATATCGCGGTGGCGGCCGCTTCCATTTTGGCGCGCTCGGGCTTTCTGACGGCGATGGCCAAGTTGGGAGAGAAATACGGGGTTTCGTTGCCGAAGGGCGCCTCGGAGAAGGTCCGTGCGGTGGCGGGCGAGTTGGTGGCGAAGCACGGTGGAGCCGCTTTGCTCGAAACGGCCAAGTGTCATTTCAAGACGACGGATGACGTTCTGGGACCTCTTGGGAAGACGCGGGCGGCCGAGGGGCTCCCCCCCGCGCCGGTCCACAAGGTGTTTGTGCGGAGGCCGTCGAAGGGTTAATCGGACATGGTTCAAATTTTGTCCAAGCGAAAAGGCAGGCGGTGCAAGGAGGGAGAGTCCTGTGTTCGTGCGGTGAAAAAGGCTGAACTGGGTCAGGTAATGACCCCCCCGAGTGTTGCTGATTTCATGGTCTCGTTGTTTGGCTTCAATAATCAAGATTCTACGGTTGTATTGGATGCTGGAGCAGGTTGCGGGGCGCTCTCTGGTGCTTTCATCAAGGCATGGTGCGAGAAAACGGATTTGAGGATGCCGTTGTTTTTGACGGCGTACGAGGTGGATTCCGGCATGCAGGACTTGTT
>CAYNHA010000259.1:0-4776 GCA_964397035.1 uncultured Verrucomicrobiota bacterium | reverse complement strand
GACGTTGGCGACCATCTTCTTCCAGGTGGCGCCTTGGAAGAGGGCGCCGGAGGCGACGGCCTTGGCGACGAGGGAGGCCCCTTGGTCGTAGACGCGGCCGCAGCCGATGGCGTTGTGGCCGATTTCGGAGTTGCCCATGTCGTCGTCGGAGGGCATGCCGACGGCGGTGCCGTGGGCCTTGAGGGTGGCGTGGGGGCAGGTGGCGAGGAGATGGTCGAGGGTGGGCTTGTTGGCGGAGAGGACGAAATCGCCTTCGGCGTATTTTCCGATGCCGACGCCATCCATGATGACGAGGACGACGGGGCCCTGAGGGCCGGGGTAGGATGCAATTTTTTCAAGTTTCAGGGTCATGGGGGTCTCCGGGGTTCGATTGGGGGGGAATATGCCGCATGAGGCGCGGAAGTGCAAGAAGAGGGTTTGGGAATGGGAGAGGACGGAATTCCTGGGTTCCGGTGCAAATGGCCGCGAAAAGCTTGTTGCACGGGTCGGGGGAGCAAGGTAGGATTCCGCAAAGAATAAAAGACGGCGTGTGTGAGTCATTAGAACCGTAAAGGAGAAGCAAGATGAGTCTTCAAAAGTGGGTGTTGGCCTCTGTGGCGTTGTGCGTGACGGCCGGGGTGACGATGGCGGAACCGATGCGGACCCTTTTCACCAAGGAAAACAAGTTTCCAGGAGCGATGGGCGTGGAGCTTTCGCTTGCGGGCGGTGGATCTTCCTATGACGGCGGTGACAGTTCTTTTAGCGATGAAGATGTGAGCACCTATTTCGTGGCGCCGGGCGTTCGCTTCGGCCTGGCGGATCGCCTGACGGTGCTGGCGGAAATTCCGTATGCTGGATATTCGGCGGACGACATGGATGAAAGCGGCCTGGGCGACATTGCGCTGGGGACGGAATTCCTGTTCTTCGAGGATATTTTCGAATATGCCTGGATCATTCCCCATGCCACCGCCATTCTGGCAACGGGCGATGAAGACAAGGGGCTGGGCAAGGGCGAGGGGCAGGGGCGCCTTGGACTCTCCGTCGGCACGACGGTCGACGATGTGCTGCACTATGTGGTGGATGTCAGCTACACCATCAATGGCGCCTGCGTCGAAGAGGATGGGGACTATGACGATGTGCTGGCGGGATCGCTCTCGCTGATCTGGGATTTGGATGCGCGCTCGAGCATTCTCGGTGAAGTGCAGGTGCGCGACGACAACGTGGATCCGGATGATGATTATGCCGTGCGCGGCCATCTGGGATTGGCGTTCAAGATCACCAAGGCGATGACGATCATGGCCTATGGCGGCGGCGCTTCCGGGTTGGCGGAAGATTTCTACGGCATGGGCCGTTTGGTCTATTCTTTTTAGTCCCGCAGGCCGGAAGGTCTTGCATCGGGAACCGGTTTTGGAAACAAAACCGGTTCTTTTTCAATGAAGGATGGAGCGGGTTTTGAGCAAGGAGTGCAGTGGAGATGGATGTTCGTTTGAATGATATTGGAAACCAGTTTCCGGCGGCATGGGATGGAAACCAGTTGGCCCGTGCCAAGACCGTTTTCTTCAAGGCTCTGGCCATGGAGGCGCACCGGTTTTATGGCGGGAAAATCCAGATTCTTCCCCGGGCCCCGTTGCCGGGCTTCCAGTGGTTCAATGCGTGGTACACGCCAGGGGTTTCGTCGGTTTCCACGGGGATTCGCGATGATCCAGACGAGTCGTTCGAGCTGTCCTGGCGCGGAAACGTGGTGGCGGTGGTCAGCGATTCGACGCGAGTGCTGGGGGATGGAGATGTTTCGCCGCCGGGCGGTTTGGGCGTCATGGAGGGGAAGGCCTTTCTGATGAAAGTGCTGGGCGGTGTGGATGCGGTGCCGATCTGCATGGACAGCCGCAATGCCGCCGGCAAGAACGATCCGGAGATCATCATTGATTTCGTGCGCCGGCTGGCGCCGTCGTTTGGAGCGGTGAACCTGGAAGACATCAGCCAGCCGAACTGCTTCCGGGTGCTGGATGCCTTGCGGGAGAGCTGCGACATTCCGGTTTGGCACGATGATGCGCAGGGAACGGGATGCGTGACGCTGGCCGGGTTGCTCAATGCGGTGAAGGTGGCGGGGAAGGAACTGTCCAAGTGCCGCATTGTGTTCTACGGGGCCGGGGCATCCAACACCACAATCGCCCGACTGATTTTGCAGGCGGGAGCCAATCCCGAACAGGTGGCGATGTTCGACTCGCGCGGGGGGTTGCACCGGGGGCGCGCCGATATCGAGGCGGACACGCGGTTTTACCGCAAGTGGGAGCTTTGCCAGGCGACCAATCCCGGCCGCTTGAACGACGTGGCCGATGCCTTGAAGGGGGCCGACGTGCTGATTTCGTTGTCGAAGCCGGGACCGGACGTCATCTCTCCCGAGTGGGTGAAGGGAATGGCCAAGAATGCCATCGTGTTTGCCTGCGCCAATCCCGTGCCGGAGATTTATCCCTATGCGGCCAAGGAGGCGGGCGCGCTGGTGGTGGCCACGGGGCGCGGCGACTTTCCCAACCAGGTCAACAACTCGCTGGGCTTTCCGGGCATTCTCAAGGGGGCCTTGCTGGTCCGCGCCCGGAAGATCACGGATTCGATGGCGATTGCGGCGGCCAAGACGATTGCCGGTTTTGCGGAGCGGCAGGGACTTTCGCCGGACCACATCATGCCGTTGATGACGGATGAGGCGGTCTTTTCCGAGACGGCCGCCGAGGTGGCCCGGCAGGCGGCCACGGATGGCGTGGCGCGGCGAAGCCTTGCCCCAGAGAAGGTCTGCGAGAGGGCCAAGAAGGATATTGCGGAAGCTCACGCAGCGTTGGAGATGCTGATGACGTCGGGGCTTATTCCGACGCCGCCCGAGGCGATGATCCGCCGTTGCCTGGATGCCGCCATCGCGGCCGTCGGGCCATAGCGCGGCGGAAGTCTATTCGATCCTCGCCGCTTCGATGAGGCGGCGGGCATTTTCGCCTTTCATCTGGGTGCTGAGACAGCGAACGCTGCCGCCCATCTGGCCGATTTTTCCGGCGTCGATGGGTATCACATCCAGCGGGGTGGAGGCGCGGATTTTGGCCAAGGCGGGTCCATCGGTTTCCAGTCCGTAGAGGGGCAGATAGATGGCGTTGCCGGTGACAGTGGCATTCACATAAATGCCTTTGGCGGAACCGAAGTTGGGGTCGAAGGCGTTATCATCAAACGTGGATTCGATCTCCACAATCCGGACAGCTGGAAAGGCGCTTTGCAATTCCCGCTCCAGCGATTTCTGGAATACGCCGCCATAGCGGGTGATGGCTACGGTGTTGGAATCGGTGAAGAGGACCATTCCATCCGCGTGAGCCAAGCGGTCTTCCGGATCGGCGGGCAGAATAGCGATGTTTTCAACGCCGAGCTGAACGCGGAGGATTTGGACCGCTTGCTCTTTGTCCAGATGGTTGTCCGACATGAACCTGTCCGTCACGATGGCCTTGTCGATGCCGTTGTCGACGACGTTGCCGCCATCCAAAATCCAGGGGGCTTGTTCGAAGGAGAGGTTGTGGTGTTGGGCAAAGCGAACAAAGGCGGCCTGGACGTGATCGGCGTCCTCTGGCTTGCCGCTTTGCGCGGCGGCGGAGTAGCGGAAGAGGACAGGATGCTCCGGACGAACGGGCGCGAAATCGCGCATCCAAATGTCCTCCATCGGAGCTTCCAGCAAAACGTCATCCGGCAACGAGGAGGACAGTTCCTTCACGGTGCGCTTGTCGGCCAGAATGACCACGTTGTCGCGGCCGATGATTTGCCGGGCAAAGGCGGTTTGGAAATCGAGGATTTCCTTGCGGAGTTTTCGATAGTACGGGTCGGTGGCGGAAGGTGCGGCAAGAACGATCAGCGTACGGTCGGAACCGGCATCGTTGACGGGAGCGGCAGGCGACGTGGCGGCGAGCCACAGGAAAAACAAGGCACCCTTCGCGCAATGCCGGGTCCGGCATTGTGCGGTCATGGCGTACCGAGCAGGCTCTTTTTGAGGACTTCCTGAACCGGGTTCTTTCCAAGCCAGATGGCGAAGAGGGCTTTCTTCAGATCGGGGCCGGCAATCCGTCCGAGCTTGGTTTCGACGGGCTTGGAGTCTTTGGTTTCCGCCTTGCGGTAGAGGGTGACCAAGGCGTCGTTTTCATAGCGCATGACGATGGTGTCGCCCTTGCGGAAATCGGTTTTGGAGAATTGATCCAGGAAGAGTTGGGTTTGATTCGAGGCATATCCGGATTCGGCGGCCTTGGCGAAACCTTCGGACGTGGCCTCCACAAAGCGGTCGCGGGTGATCATGGAGCTCTTGATGAGCAGGGAAAGCTCCATGGGCTTTGCATCCTCGATGATGGCGTTGGGGTGGGCGCCCTTCATCTCTTTGGGGAGATAGAGCGAGAGTTCGTACATGGCGCCCAGGATGGGTTTGGTGCGAATTCCGGTCCCGTTCAGAACCAGCTCCTCGGCGGCGGGGGCCAGGGCGGAGAGGAGGGTCCAGGTGGAGACGGCAATCCAAAGCAGGGATTTTTTCATTTGTTTTCCTATTCTTCGCTTTCCTTCAGTTGACCGACCAGCGCGGAGACGCCGGCCTTGGCATCGCCAAACAACATGCGGGTATTGTCCTTGAAGAAGAGTGGATTTTCAATCCCCGCGAATCCGGAGGCCATGCTTCTTTTCAGCACGATGCAGGACTTGGCCTCATCCACGTGGATGATGGGCATGCCGTAGATGGGGCTGGAGGGATCGTCCTTTGCGGCGGGGTTGACGACGTCGTTGGCGCCAATGACAATG
>CAYNHA010000258.1:0-28342 GCA_964397035.1 uncultured Verrucomicrobiota bacterium | reverse complement strand
GCGTCCGGCAGGTGCGGGTGGATGAACCGGTATCGTTTTTTGCCTACCAGGCATTGTCGAACCGTCCGCCGGTCTTTCGTTCCGTTGCGGCGAGAACGGTGGGACCCGGCTCCAAGGTGACCTTCCGGGTTGCCGCTACTGATCCGGATGGGGATGCGTTGACCTATCGGGCTGTGTCGCTTCCTGCGGGGGCAACTTTCGATCCGGCGACACGTATTTTCACATGGAATGTTCCGGCGTGGGCGGAAGTCGTGAAAGCGTGGCAAGCGAGTTTCAAGCCCATTTCGACACGAGTTCCCTTGGCCGCGGCCTTCAATGCTCGCTTCGAAGCGGTGGACGGGGAGGGGAACGTGGGGAGGCTGACGGCCAGCGTGAACATCAGGCAGCACAACCCCATTGAGATCATGCCGATTGCGCAGGAGATCGTTGCCGTGGATTCGTGTCCATTGCCCAGTCCGGAGCCGGTCAGGATCAACGTGGGGAATTGGATGGGCGACTAGGCGGGGAAGCGGGTGGCTACGGGGCTTCGACGGCGATGCGGCGGTTGGTGGAAGGCGTGAGGAGTTGGCCTTATTTTCTGGATGGAATGAGGATAGGCAGGTCGGTTTGGGATTGGCATTGCATGGCGGTGCCGTCGCGCACGACCAGCGTGAGGGTGTGTGGGCCGGGTTCCAGGACGGAAACATCGAGAGGGTATTCGATTTCGTAGGCGCGGGTGGTACCGAAGTGGAAGGCGGCGGCGGCGCGGCCTGTGCCGTCGGTGATGCGGAGCCGATCGGTGCCAGCGGTTCCTCCGATGTAGAGGGCGGGGGCAAAGCCTTGTTCGGTGGTGATCGAAAAGGGCAGGGGTTCGCCGTCTTCGCCGAGGGGGGAGCGGGAGGTGATTTCGATGCGGTCGGCCTTGGCGGTGGCGGTGGTTTGTCCGCCAGCCTTGGAATTGATGGCCCAGGTCAGGCCCGCCACGGCGGCAAAGAGGTCTTCGCCGGGGGCCACGGTGTAGGCGAAGCGCTGGGAACCGATTTGGGCCACGAGATCATTTCCCACCGGCGCAAACGGGCGGGCCACGGGTGCGTGGTGGCGGCCATCGATGTAGAGATCGAGGAAGACGGGTGGGGCGCCGCGTTCATGGGCGGTGGCGGAAATCCGGATCGGCACTTCCCCGTCCACTTCGGCGTTGGAGGCGGGCGAGAGAAAGGCGACAGAG
Organism: uncultured Verrucomicrobiota bacterium; assembly: GCA_964397035.1. Lineage (GTDB taxonomy): Bacteria > Verrucomicrobiota > Kiritimatiellia > CAIQIC01 > Lenti-01 > Lenti-01. The sequence continues at coordinate 27,138 of CAYNHA010000258.1, read as the reverse complement.
GGCGGAGTGGAGAACGGTGCGGCGAGGGGATCGCCCACCCAGATGCCCTGGTAGGGGTTGCGCACGGACATGGCGAGGGCCTCGCCGGCCGTGAAGCCGCGGACATACCAGAAGTAGAGCATGGGATCGGGGAATTTCTCCCGGAAGGCGCACGGTTCGGTGACGGTCCCGTAGGAGGCGATGGCGCCGAGGCGCATCCAGTCCCACACGCTGCTTTGCTTGAAGCAGGGATCCGGAAGCATTCCGGCGCAGGAGGTCAGGTGATCGGCGATGGCGCCCGGGGCAAAGGTGGACTCGACCAGGTTGGTGGGCAGGGTGGGTGCCCCCGTGAGGTAGCCCAGAACGGGCCGGGTGGGCAGGGGGCATGCGCTGGCGTTGGTCACGAGGCGATCGCTTTTGCCGAACAGGTCGAAGTGGCGGGCGACGATGGGATAGGTGGGATGGCGGATGTTGCGGGCGGAATCGGCCGAGCCATAGAGATAGAAAACGCCATCCGGGTTGGCGGCCGTGGAGGCTACAGCGCGGGCCACCACTTGTTTGGCGGTTTCGAGGTCGGCGGCGGTGAGTAGGAAGGCGATGGGCGCATTGGTTTTGTTCCAGCCTGCGGTGGCCGTGTAGGTGGTTTCCTGGGCGTAGTATTGGTTGATGGAGTTCGAGGCAATGTTGCACAAGGGGGCGCCGGGGGCTGTTTCGCGGTAGCCGTAAAACAGGACGGACGTGATGCCGTTGTTGTTGTCGACCCGCGAGGGGATATCCATGCACAGGACAAGAAAATGGATCTGGCCGTCGAGCTTGTGATTGGCGATGTGGGCCTGGATGGGCAAGTGAATATCGCGCTCGAAATCCCGGCGCGTGAGGGTGGGGATGCGGGGGTCGACCTTGACGGTGCACAAGTGCGAGGCGGGGATGCCGTGCTTTTCGGCGTAGTAGGAGCCCAGCGCGCGTGAGTCGCGGCTGTTGCTGTTGACGACCACCAGTGTATTCAGAGGGCCGATGCCGGCGAAGGCGAGTGCGGGAAAAAGGACGAACGAAAAAAGGAGAGATTTGATGAAACAATTCATATTTGGCGGATTGTCGCGGATGGAATCGGAAAATTCAAGAAGGGAGACATATTTCTCATAGAGTCCTCAGAGTTTCGCGGAGGGAAAACTTGTTTCCTGATCCACGTGGATCTCTGTGGGAGAAATATTCGATGGCTGTTGAGATGTTTGCGGGGAGGGCGAGAGCAGGGTAGACTGCCCCTTCAAAGAAAAGCGAGGAGTCTGGATGAAAACTTCAAAAGCGAAAAAGGTGCCTCTGCACCGGAATTGGTCCAAGGCGGTCACAGATGGGGTGGAACGCGCGGCCAGTCGGGCCATGCTGCATGCGGTGGGGTTTTCGAGGGCGGACTTCCAGAAGTCGCAAATTGGGGTGGCCTCCACATGGAGCCAGGTCACTCCGTGCAATATGCACATTGATCGGCTGGCGCGGCTGGCGGCGAAGGGCGTGGAGGCGGCAGGCGGCAAGCCGGTGATTTTCAACACCATCACGATTTCCGACGGCATTTCGATGGGCACGAAAGGCATGCGCTACTCGCTGGTTTCGCGCGAGATCATTGCGGATTCGATCGAGGCGGTGGCGGGGTGCGAGGCATTCGATGGACTGGTGGCCATTGGCGGGTGCGACAAGAACATGCCCGGCTGCCTGATCGCCATGGCGCGGTTGAACCGCCCGGCGGTGTTTGTCTACGGCGGAACCATCAAGCCTGGTTGCCACCACGGAAAGCCGGTGGACATTGTGAGTGTGTTCGAGGCGGTGGGACAGAAGGCGCGCGGAGAAATTTCGGCGCGCGAGTTGGCGAATATCGAAGGCTGTGCGATTCCGGGGGCCGGATCCTGCGGAGGGATGTATACGGCCAATACGATGGCCTCGGCCATCGAGGCGCTCGGCATGAGCCTGACCAACAGCGGTGCGCAGAATGCCGTTTCCGCCGCCAAGGCGCGCGATTGCCGCGAGGCGGGGCAGGCGGTGATGAATCTGATTCGCCGGGGCATTCGGCCTTCGGACATTTTGACGCGCGAGGCGTTTTTGAATGCCATTGCGCTAGTGATGGCGATGGGGGGCTCGACCAATGCGGTGTTGCATCTGCTGGCGATGGCGCATGCGGCGGATGTGAAATTGGAATTGGATGATTTCACGCGAGTGGGCGCCCGGACACCGGTGCTGGCGGATTTGAAGCCGAGCGGTCGGCACGTCATGTCGGACCTTGTCGCGATTGGGGGCACGGCGCCGCTGATGAGGCTGTTGGTGGAAGAAGGAATGATGAACGGGGATGCGCTGACGGTCACCGGAAAAACCCTTCGCGAGAATTTGAGAAACGTCCGACCCTACTCAGCCAAGCAAACGGTGATTCGTCCGCTGTCCAATCCGATCAAGAAGGATGGGCATTTGGTGATCTTGCGCGGCAACTTGGCGCCAGAGGGTGCGGTGGCCAAAATCTCGGGTCATGAGGGCGTTCGGTTTGAGGGAAAAGCCATTGTTTTTGAGTCCGAAGAAACGGCACTGGACGCGATTCTGAAGGGCCGGGTGAAAAAGGGCCACGTGGTGGTGATTCGCAACGAAGGTCCGCGCGGCGGACCGGGCATGCGAGAAATGCTGTCACCCACCTCGGCGATCATGGGACGCGGCCTGGGGCAGGACGTGGCGCAGATCACCGACGGTCGGTTTTCCGGCGGCAGCCATGGCTTTGTGGTGGGACACCTGTCGCCCGAGGCCGCCATGGGCGGACCGATTGCATGGGTGAAGAACGGCGATCCGATTGCCATCGACGCTGAGGCGCGGCGGATGGATTTGGACATTCCGGTTGCCGAGTTCCAAAAGCGGAAGGCCGCATGGAAGGCGCCGAAGCCGAAAGAGACCCGCGGTGTGCTGGCGAAATACGCGCGCCAGGTGGGCAGCGCCTCTTTGGGCGCGGTCACCGACGCGTAGGCGTTTAGGTTGTGCCTTGGGTGTAGAGCACTCCGACATCCAGCCATAGGCCGTCTGGTGTCTTGAGGGCGGCTACTTCCTGGAGGTGTTCTTCGCGGAAGCGTTTCAGGTCGTCGGGACGAAGCTGGCTGAGCATTCGGCGGAATCCGGCGTTCCAGACCACATTCCACCACGCCTCTTCGTCGGCCAGGAAGTAGCCCATGTTTTTCGATTCCACGCGGATGTCGCGGAGACCGGCTTTCTCGAACAGTTCGCGGCAGCCGGATTCAATCGCGATCCGTTCCCAGGTCTGGGGCGGCAGCGGAATGTGGTAGGCGGCCAGCCGCTGGATCATGAGGTGCCGCAGGGGAGAGAAGTAGTCCTTTTGGAAATTGCAGATGGCGACGGTGCCGCCTGGTTTGACCTTGCTGGCGATGTGGGCGAGCGTGGATTCCATGTCTTCGACGAAGAAAATCCCGAATGCGCAGGTGGCGACATCGAAGGAGGCGTTTGGAAAGCGCAAGTCCTGCATGTCCATTTCGGCAAAATCGACATGAGTCGCGCCGCATGCGGCGGATTTTATGCGCGCCTGTTCCAGCATGCCGACGGAGAAATCCACGCCCATCACATGGCCCGAGGGCAGGCGGCTGGCGATTTCCAGGGCGGCATAACCCGTGCCGGTGGCCACATCGAGAACGCGTTCGTGGCCGCGCAAGGGCAGCAGATGGGCCAGGTGCCGGGCGCTGGCGGGAAAGAAGCGGAGAACGGGGTTGTCGTAGACGCTGGATACGGTATTGAAGGTGTCTTTGAGAATGGCTCTGATTTGTTCTGCATTCATGGGGAGGCTGTTGGGCTAGGGAAGGGCTTCTTCGAGGACGCTGGTTGCGGATTCGCCGACAACTTCCGCGCCGCGTTGCACCGGATCGGTTTTGGGACGGGCGGGATCGGCTGGTTCGGTTTCTTTCAAGAGTTGCAAGACCCGCTGGATCTCGCCGGGCGGGAGATTCTTTTCCTGGAGATAGCGGGTCACATTCGCCGTGCAGGCTTCGGAGTATTGCAAATCCGGATCGTGCGCCAGAAGGGCGTTGAGCCATTCGTTGGTGGCGGCGACTTGCCGGATCTTGGCGCGTTCTTCGTTATGCAGCCGGGAGCGTTGCTGGTTGGCTTCCTTCCGGGCTTCCTGCATGAGGCGGCGGAATTCCTTTTCCTGCTCGGCCGCCTTTCGATCCACCACGGCCCGCTCTTCTTCGTAAGGCCGCGTTTCCTCCAGAAGCAATAGGCCCCATTGGGCGAGCCGCTCGGCGTCTTCCGGGGTGGGCGTTTGGGCGATGGGGACTCGTCCGGAGTCCACGATGGTCACCCAGAAGCCATCCACGCGCGAGGGCGATGGCTTTTGCCCCACCAGCGCGAGGGGAGGGCCGATGGCGGTATTCCAAACCACTCCCACGGCGGGAAGCGCGAGGGTGTTGACTCCCAGATTCCACGTGCCGGCGACGGCGGAATCGAGCGCGTGGTAGGCAGGCACCACGGCCAGACCACTGGCGATGCCGCCGGCCGTGCCTGCCGCGCCCAATGCGCCGCGGAACGCCGTTTCCACGGTGGATTCCATGAGGGCCCATGGATAGGCCAGCCACCAGCCAAATACGCGGCGCCGGGTGCGGTCGGCGGCTACGGAAAAGTGGCGGTTCCAGGCCCGGGGAATTCCCTTGAGCGTGAAGCCCAAGCCGCAGTCTTCCAGCGCCCAGGTCAGGCACGCCTGGCTGCCTTCCTTCAGCGAGTGATATTTGTTGGCTTCGATGTATTCATGGAAGTTGCCACCTGCCCGGATCAGGTGCTCCTTGGCATAGCGCGCGGGGGGGGAATAGCCGGGGCAGATCCAGACGTCGTACCACGTGCCTTCCGAATCCTGGATGCGGCCGAGGTTCAGTAAGTCCATTTTTTGCTGCAAGGACAGGAAATAGCCGGGATCTTCGGCCGTTGCGATCGAGGCCGCGCCGAAGAAAAGAGCGAGGCCCGCGGCGCAGATCCAACGGCGCGCAATGGGGGATCGCCATGCAGAGCGAATATGGGTTTTCATGGCGGGGAGTCTAGCGGCATGGGGATGGCAGGGCAAGATTTCGCCGCGCAGGGAAGTTTTCCACCGTGTGGAAACATGTTGGCCTCGGGCCACGTTTGACCCTCGTCCTTTTGGGACTTGCCTGACGGCAATCCGTTCGCGAAGCGCGCGCTTTCCATTGTGTGGAAAAATCGAGAAAAAGTTTTCCATAGTGTGGAAAACTCCAGCTATCACTTATAATTATAAGTGATAGTCGGGGAGGAGGGGAGGACTGTCACAGTTAATTAACTGTGATAGTCGAGGGAAAGGGGGTGGAGAGGTGGAATTGGATAAAACGTTTCAGCAGAAATTACGGTAAAACGGGATGGGCGCTTGCGCGGGGAAGGGGGGGTGTGCGACACTCATTTTTCGCGTGTCCGGAATAGTTCGGCGCGGGAATCATTGAATAGGAGAGTTGCTATGTCCGATCGTTTTCAGCCGTTGAGCATCCATCAAGTCGCGCCGTGGGTTTTCGGAGAACTCGAGAAGCGGGGAAGTATTTTCGGGATTCCGAAAGAACTGTTTTTCCGTCCGGCGGCTGGCGATGCGTTTCGTACGGCGATGTACGGGCAGGCACTGGATACGCCGTTTGGGGTGGCGGCGGGACCGCATTCGCAAATGGCGCAGAACATCGTGGCGGCGTGGCTGACGGGGTCGCGGTTCATCGAACTCAAGACGGTGCAGACGTTGGACGAGCTGGAAGTTTCGAAGCCGTGTATCGACATTCAAGACGAGGGATACAATGTCGAGTGGTCGCAGGAATTGAAGGTGGACCAGTCGTTCAATGAGTACCTGATGGCGTGGGTGCTGATCCATGCGCTGCAGCACAAGCTGGGGTTTGCGGGTGCGCCGGGGATGGTCTACAGCATGAGCGTGGGCTACAACCTGGAAGGCATCCTCAAGCCGAATGTGCAGAGCTATCTGGCGCGGATGGACAACGCGGGGGCGGCGTTGGAGGCGACGATTGCCGCAGTGGCGAAGGTGTACCCGGCGGTGAGGGGGCTGAATATCCCGGCGCGGCTGTCGGACAATGTGACGTTGTCGACGATGCACGGTTGTCCGCCGGACGAGATCGGGAAAATCGCGGCGTATCTGATCGAGCAGCGCGGGCTGCATACGAATGTGAAACTGAATCCAACCTTGCTGGGGCCGGAGCAGTTGAGGGGCATCATGAACGGCGATCTGGGGTTCCGCCAGGTGACGGTGCCGGACGAGGCGTTCGGGCATGATCTGAAGTATCCGGATGCGCTGAACATCCTGAACGATCTGCGGGCTCGGGCGGCGAAGAAGGGCGTGCAGTTCGGCGTGAAATTGTCGAACACGCTGGAAGTCATCAACCACCGGAACGAATTCTCCAAGAAAGAGAAGATGATGTACCTGTCGGGGCGGCCGTTGCAGGCCATCACCGTGAACCTGGCGGCGAAGCTGGCCAAGGAGTTCAAGGGCGATTTGATGATGTCGTACGCGGGTGGGGCGGATTGCTGGAACGTGGCGAATCTGCTGGCGTGCGGCATGACGACGATCACGACCAGTTCCGACCTGCTGCGGCCGGGCGGCTATGCGCGGACGTTGCAATATATTTCGGAGACGGCGGCGGCGATGAAGGCGGCTGGTGCGAAGGACTTGAAGTCATTCATCCTGGCGAAGGCCGGTGCGACGGGCGGCGATGCGAAGGCGGCGGCGCTGGCGAATTTGCTGAAATACGCCGAGGAAGTGAAAAAGAACCCGCTCTATCAGCGCGACACCTACGAGCGGCATGAAACCAAGACGGCGCGCCCGCTGGGATTGTTCGATTGCGTGAAGGCACCTTGCACGGATATTTGCCCGATTCATCAGGATGTGCCGGCCTACATGCAGGCGGTCAAGGACGGAAAATTCGACGAGGCGGCGCAAATTGTGCGGCGCGACAATATGATGGGAGCGGCGCTGGGCCGCGCCTGCGACCACGCCTGCGAGCTGCCCTGCACGCGGGTGCATTACGACATGCCGCTGGCGATCCGCGAGATGAAGCGTTTCATCATGGAAACAGGCAAGGATCCGGCGGTGAAGGTGGGGACCGCGCGCAAGGGCAAGGTGGCGGTGATTGGGGCCGGGCCGTGCGGCCTTTCGACGGCGGGATTTTTGCGCGAGGGTGGAATCGATGTGACGGTGTTCGATGCTCGTGCGCAGGCGGGCGGCATGGCGACGATGACGCTGCCGACCTATCGCCTCATGCCTCCCGTGGTTCAGCAGGATGTGAAGCGGCTGGAAGAGGCCGGCGTGAAATTTCAGTTCGGGAAAACGGCCGGGCGGGATTTCACCTTCGACGGATTGCGCAAGGATGGGTTTGATTTCATCGTGGTGGCGGCGGGCGCCCAGAAGGGCGTGGCGCTGGGCATTGAGGGGCAAGAGGCCGAGGGCGTGCTGGACGGCATCACGCTGCTGCGGGAAGTGTGGGACGGCAAGGTGAAGTCGTTGAAGGGCCGCGTGGGCGTGGTGGGCGGCGGCGACGTGGCGATGGATTGCGCGCGTGTGGCGAAGCGCCTGGGCGGGGAGGTCACGGTGATCTACCGCCGGACGCGCGAGGAGATGCCCGCGCATCACGAGGAGTTGATGAGCCTGCTGCATGAGCAGATTCCGATCAAGGAACTGTCCGCGCCGAAGTCGGTGGTGGTGGAGAACGGCAAGGTGAAGGGGCTGCGTTGCTCGACGATGACCCTCGGCGAGCCGGATGCCTCTGGCCGTCGGCGTCCGGTCGAGGTGCCGGGAGCGGATTTCACGCTGGAACTGGATGTGCTGATTGCGGCGATTGGCCAGCAGCCCTTCCTGGACTTTCTGAAAGGCAGCGGCATCGAGTTCAACCGAAAGGGCTACATCGTGGCCGCCGAGAATGGGGCGACCTCGGTTGAAAATGTGTTTGCGGGCGGCGACGCCGTGAACGACGGGCCGCTATCGCTAGTGAAGGCGGAAGGCGATGGCAAGAAAATCGCCGCCGAAATTTTGCGGCGCGTGGCGGGCGTCCCGGCGGCGCCGGAACCGATGCGTTGCACGGGTGGTCTGAACCTGCCGGAGGTGTTGCGCAAGCAGGCCACGCGCATTCCGCGCGTCCAGGTGCCGGAACTGCCCCTTTCCAGACGAAACGGGTTTGACGAAGTCATTCAGACGATGTCCCCGGAAGTCGCGCAGGCCGAGGCGGCCCGCTGCTTGCGTTGCGATCAATTCTGCTCGGTCTGCACGAGCGTTTGCCCCAACCATGCGTTCCTCACGTATGAGAGCAAGCCATTCACGGCGGAGCTGGCGGCGTGGACCGTGCAGTCCGGCCAGCTCGTGGCGGACAAGCCGGTGAAGTTTGCGGCGGTGCAGGCCACGCAGACAGCGGTGCTGACGGATTATTGCAACGAGTGTGGCAATTGCGCGACCTTCTGCCCGACGGCGGGACGTCCCTATCAGGACAAGCCGCGGCTGTATGTCTCGAAGAGCGAATTCGAGGCGCAGGCCGACAATGCCTTCCGGATCACGGGTTCCGGTTCGACGCGTGCCATTGCCGGCCGTTTTGCGGGTGCCACGCACATGCTGATGCCGAAGGGCTCGGGGTATGCGTATGTTGCTCCGGGGCTTTCCGTGGCGCTGACTGCCGACTTGCAGGCGGTTTCGGCCCCCGAAGTCACCGCGCCGGAAGGGGCGAGCCTAAGCCTGCTGCCCGCGGCGGTGATGAAGGTGCTGCTGTGCGGCATTGCGCCGGAACAACTGCCGGTGGTGGAATAGGCCGGAAGGGTCGATGATAATCCGCGCGCCCGGTCAAGGGCGCGCGAGGAGCCGCCATGAATACACTGGGTCTTGAATTTCTGAAGCAGTTGCAGGCGATCCGAACCCGCGCCGGAGAAGATTTCTTTTTCGGCGTCACGTTGGGGGGGGAAGGGTTCTGGCTGCTGGGGGTGCTGGGCATCTTGTTCTGGGTGTTTGGCGCGCGTCTGGCGTACCGCGCCGGGTTTGCGCTGGCGGTGGGCGACCTGGTTTCCGGGGCCGTCAAGAGTGTGGTCTGCCTGCCGCGCCCCTGGGTGCGCGATCCGGGCATTGTGCCCGTGAAGGCGGCGCAGTTCGGGGCCTGGGGCTTTTCCTTTCCCAGCGGGCATGTGGCCAACACCACGCTGCTGTGGGGCGGAGTGGCGGCGGCGGCACGGAAGGGGTGGGTGTGGGTGCCGGTGGTGGTCTGGATTGGCGCCGTGGCCTTTTCGAGGATGTACCTGGGCGTGCACACGCCGGTGGATGTGGCGGGCGCGATGATCTTGGCGATTCCCTTGGTGTGGGCGATGGGGCGTCTCTACGACTGGACGGAACGGAATCCATTGTGCCTGTGGCGGGTGCTGGCGGGAGTTTTTCTGGTGGCGTTGGCCACGTGGGCCTTTGTGACGTTCAAGCCCATGCCCGAAGGAACGGAAGCCGGATTTGCGAAGGATGCCTTCCGGGCCGTGGCGGCGATGGCGGGGTTTTTCGGGGCGTGGTTTGTAGAGCGAAAATTGATCCGGTTTGATCCCGCCCGGCTGGGTGGATACCGGATCGTGGCCGTGGTCGTGGGGTTGCTGGTGCTTTCGCTGATGCTGGCCCATATGCGCCGGCTGCTGGCGCCGTTTTTGGGCGGCGACGGGGCGGCCTATGCGGCCGCCGCAGCGAATCCGGTGTGGATTTTCGTGGTTTGGCCCCTGCTGCTCAAGGGGCTGGAGAAGCCGCTTCCGCGTGGATAGGGAGGCGAATCGCGGTTTTTTCCCCGGCAATAAACGGGATTGATTCCGGGGGCATTTTTTGAGTCAATGCCCGACCGAATGCGTGGTCGGGAATCAGGACGGCCGCGCGAGGAGAAACCGTGTATTTAAAAGCACTCGAAATGGTTGGGTTCAAAAGCTTTGCCGAGCGGACAAAGCTGGTGTTTGAGCCTGGAATGATGGCGATCGTGGGTCCGAACGGATGCGGAAAAAGCAACGTGTCGGATGCCATTCGCTGGGTTTTGGGGGAACAGAGCCCGAAGGCGCTGCGCGGCGGGGCGATGACGGATGTGATTTTCAACGGCACGGACCATGCAAAGCCGTTGTCGATGGCCGAGGTGAGTCTGACGCTGACGGATTGCGAGGCGGTGCTGGGGACGGAGTACAACGAGGTGACGGTGACGCGCCGCGTGTTCCGGTCGGGAGAGGGGCAGTATTTCATCAACAAGGCGCCGTGCCGTCTCAAGGATATCCAGCGCTTGTTCATGGATACGGGGCTGGGGACAAATTCGTACAGCGTGATGGAGCAGGGGCGCATCGACCAGATTCTGAGCTCTCGTCCGGACGACCGGCGCGAAGTGTTCGAGGAGGCCAGCGGCATCAGCAAGTACAAGGCCGACAAGAAGGAAGCTTTGCGCAAGCTGGAGCATACGGAAGCGAACCTGCTGCGCCTGAGCGACATCATCAAGGAAGTGAAGCGGCAGATCATTTCGCTGCAGCGGCAGGTGGGGAAGGCCAAGCGCTACAAGAGCCTTCAGGATCAACTGCGAGGGAGCGATGTGTGGCTGGGCAAGAATCGCCTGGTCGAACTGGATGCCTCCCTGACGGCGCTGGAAGCCGACTTGAAGACGTATACGGCCCGGGAAGAGGAATTGCGCACGGGGGTGGAGGCGGCGGAGACGCATGCCAACGAGTTGCGCCAGCACATGGCCGAGGTGGAAGGGCAGATTGCGGCGGCGATGGATGCTTCGTCGGAGGCGTCGGGGGCCTTGGCGCGCGCGAGGGAGCTGATCCGGGTGAACCAGGAGCGGGCGCAGGAATTGCAATCGCTTTCGCAGCGCGATTCTCGCGAGACGGAAAGCGCCCGCGTGGGACTGGAAGGGCATCAGGCCGAGTTGGATACCCTCAAAAAGGATTTGATTGCGGCGACGGATGCCCATGAGTCGGCCCGGGCAGAGCTGGAACGTCGCCAGGCGGTATTGGCGGCCCACGACCAGGAGACGGTGGCGGCGCGCAAGCGTTTGCAGGATCTCCGCACAGAGGCGTTGAATCTGGAAAGCCGCTTGGCGCGTCTCCAGAACGAGTGGAATGAAATTGAAGCCCGCGAGCGGACGGACTTGATCCGCCGGGAGCGTTTTGCCGCCGAAAAAGCGGAAGCGGAACGGGCGGTGGAGTCGTATCAGGAGCGGCTGGGGCTCATGGCCACGCAGCGCGCGCAGAAGCAGGCGGGGGCGGAGCAGGCCCAGCGGCAGGTGGAGGATTTGCGGCAGACGCAGGCCGAGCGGGCCACGCAACTGTCGGCGTTGCAGCGTGAAACCTCATCGCTTTCTTCGGAGGCTGCTGCCCGCGAGGCGCAGGTGAATTTGCTGACCCGTAGCCGGGCGGAGGCCCAGGGCTTTCCGGCCGGCGCCAAAAAGCTGCTGGAAAACAAGCCGGTGCCGGGCGTGGATCCCAAGCACATTCTGGGCTCGTTGGCCGGAAAAGTGCGCGCGGACAAGGCCCACAAGCTGGCGTTGGAAGCGGTGCTGAGGTCGTGGCTGGATGCGGTGCTGGTGACGGATGCGGCCAGTGCGCTGGAGATTGCGCGCCATTTGCAGGCGGCCAAGGGCGGGGCGGTTCGCCTGCTGTCGGCGGCGGCTGGAGACAACGGGCCTGCGCCGGAGGGGCCCGGCGAGCGGTTGCTCGACCACGTGAAGGCCGCGGCGGAGCTGGAGCCGATGCTGCATCGGCTGCTGGGCGCGGTGCGCGTGGTGGCGACGGCTGCTGACGTGCCCGCCGAGATTCCGGCGAACCTGACGCTGGTGACACGCGATGGCATCGTGGTACGAGGCGACGGCATCGTGGAGTTTTGGGCGCCGGGCGAGAACGAGAGCAATCCGCTGGCGCGGGAGCACCAGCTTGCCGAGTGGCAGGAGGATTTGGATCGATTGCGCAAGGAAATCGCGGAGCGGCGTGCCCGTTCGGAAGCCTTGCAGAAGGATGAGACATCCGGGCGAGAGGCCCTGCATGCCGCCCAGACCTTGCTGGAAAGCCACCGGCGCGAAATGGCGCTGGCCGAGGGCGAAATCCGCATGGTGGAGCGCGAGGCCAAGCAGGCCAAGGAGCGTGCCGAGACGATTGGCTGGGAACTGGAGGCGTTGATCAAGAAAACCGACGCAGGCAGCCAGCGGCGCACGCAGATGGCCGGCGAGATGGAAACCATCCGCACCCGTCAGGCGGATGTCCGCACGCAGAATGCGGCGGATTCCGAAAAGGTCCACCAGATGGAAGAACGGCGGAATGTTCTGCTGGAGGAATCCACGGAATGCCGCGTGGCGCTTTCCGGATATCGCCAGCAACTGGATGGATTGCGCGCGCGCGGAGAGCCCCTGGAGGCGCGCATCCGCGAGCTGGAGACGCTGATCCGGGAGCGCGCGGCGGGAATCAACTCGTATCAGGAGCGTCTGAATTCGCTGGCGCAGGCCACGAAAGAGGCGGAGGGTCAAATTGCACCCCTCGAAGCCGAGGTGACCCGCCGGCAGGCCGAATTGCAGGAAGCCCGGGCCCTGCGGGAGGGGCGGAACGCCGAACTGGCCAAGAGTGATGCGGCCTTGCATGCGAGCCGGACGGAGCTGGATTCCGTGCGGGAGCAACGCAATGGCGTGGATATCCAGTTGGCGCGCCAGCGCCTGCACAGGCAGAATCTCGTGGACCGCATGAGCGCGGAATACAATTTGCAGCCGGCCGACGTGCTCAAGGCGACGGAGCCGGAGTGGGAAGAGGGCATGGTTCCTCCCGACCGCGAAACGCTCGAAACCATGGTGGCGGAAATCCGCACCAAAATCCAGAGCATGGGCCCGGTGAACCTGGTGGCCATCGAAGAACACCAGGAGCTGGAGGAGCGTTTTGCGTTCCTGAGCCAGCAGAACGACGATTTGGTGAACGCCAAGCAGCAGTTGATGGATTTGATCCGAAAGATCAATGAAACCACCACGTCGTTGTTCACCGAGACGTTCAACACCGTGAACGAGAATTTCCAGGAGCTGTTCAAGCAGTTGTTCGGCGGCGGCAATGCGAAGCTGGTGCTGGTGGACGAGGAAAACGTGCTGGAGTCGGGCATTGAAATCATTGCGCGGCCTCCGGGAAAGAAACTGCAGACCGTTTCGCTGCTTTCGGGCGGTGAGCGCACGTTGACGGCTGTGGCGTTGCTGTTTTCGCTGTTCAAGGTCAAGCCCAGCGCGTTTTGCCTGACGGACGAACTGGATGCGGCGCTTGACGACAACAACATCTCCCGGTATCTGGAGATGTTGAAGGCATTTGTCCAGGGCACGCAATTCATCATCATCACGCACAACCGCCAGACCATCAGTTCGGCGTCGGCCCTGTATGGCGTGACGATGGAGAAGCAGGGCATTTCGAAGATTGTTTCCGTGAAGTTCCGCAGGGACGAAAAGGCGCCCGACTCCAGTCCGCCATAAGCGATTTCGACTGTCTTCCCGCTGCGCGGCGACGGTTCAGGAGGTTTGGAATGAGCAAGGGTAGGATGAGCTGCCTGGCGTTGTGGATGCTGGGAAGCCTGGTTTGTTTCGCATGGGCGGTGGAGGTGGACCCCGCCTTCGAGCAGGAGCTGACCCGCTATGACTACCGCGACACTCGCAAGCTGGTGCGCACGGTGCGCGCGGCCGCAGACCGGGTGGAGGTGCAGGGAACGAACGCCTTTCTGGAATTCAGGGCCGACCCCAAGACCTGGAAGAACGATTTGTTTTACGTGTATGTGTACGCCATGGACGGCATCTGCCTGTATCATCCGATGGCGCCGGCCTTCGAGGGCAAAAACCTGATGGAAGTGGCCGATGCCGATGGGCGCCTGGCCCTCCAAATGGCGATCCAGGCCGTGAAGGATCCGGACAATCCCCATGGCTGGCTCCACTATCTCTGGCATCCGGCGGGCGGGTTCAATCCGGTCCCGAAATCATCGTGCCACTTCCAGGTCTCCATGCCGGACGGGCGCGCCGTGCTGGTGGGAGGCGGCATGGAGTCGCCGCCGGAAGAACGGGTGTTTGCGCAATATGCCGTGGATGCGGCGGTTCGCCTGCTGGCGGAAAAGGGAACGGCCGGCATCGCCGAAATCACGCGGCCGGCCACGAAATTCCGGTTCCGTGATGTGAAGGTGTTTGTCATGGACGAGGAGGGGAATGCGCTGGTGGACCCGGCGCTGGATGCCATCGGATCCCGGAATTTGTCCTCATTCACGGATGCGGCGGGGCATGCGCCGTTTAGCCAAATCGTTGAGAAGCTGAAGTCGTCCGATCGGTGCTGGGAAGTGTTGCTTACCAAAAACCGCTATGAACGCGTGATGGACAAGCGGGCCATTTATGCCCGGCGGGGGGTGATGGACGGAACCAACGTGATTGCGGGAGCGGCGACCCTGCTCCCGCGGCCGATTTGGTCAAAGTAGAAGGATGGTTGGGCCATGAGCGATGCCATGATTTACAAAGTCAACGATGTGCCTCCGCCTGGGGCGCTGGTGGTGCTGAGTGTTCAGCACATGCTCTTCATGTTTGCGGCTTCATCGTTTCCGGCCATGCTGGTGCGCGAAATCGGAGGGGGCGTGGAGATGGCCACGGCGCTGGTCAGCCTGACGATGATCATTGCGGGCATTGGTTCCATCCTCCAGCCCATGCGGTGGAAATACATGGGGTCGGGCTATCTGTGCCCCAATTTGTGCGGACCGTCGTATTTGTCCGCCTCGCTGCATGCCGCGTGGGTGGGAGGAATTCCGCTGATGCGCGGCATGATTCTGTTCTCCGGGCTGATCGAAATGGCGCTGGCGCCGGTGGTGAAGAAGCTGCGGTTCATGTTTCCGCCAATCATTGTGGGATTGGTGGTGGCGATGGTGGGTGTGAGCATCGTTTCAGTGGCGACAGGCAATTTCTTTGGGGTGGCTTTTTCAGGCGACAGCACACGCTGGGAGGATTTGCTGGTGGGGGTGGTGTCCCTGCTGGTGATGGTGGGGGCCAACATTTGGGGCAAGGGGTGGGTTCGGATGTACTGCCTGCTGGTGGGGACGCTGGTGGGGTGGGGGTTGGCCTTGGTCATCACCCCGGACTCGCGAGTGGCCTTTTCCGTGGTTGAGGCGCAGCCCTTTTTTGCGTTGCCTTCGGTTCCGTTTGGCCTATGGGACATCCGGTTCAACTGGGGGCTGGCGCTGCCTTTTGTGATTGTGTCGATTTGCGGTTCGCTCAAGTCGTTCGGCAATCTGTTGGCGGCCCAGCAGATTTCGGAGCCGGAGTTGAAGGAACCCAACATGCAGCCCATAGCCGGGGGACTGTTGGCGGATGGTCTAACCACGGCCGTGGCGGGATTGATGGGGGCGCTGGCTGTGGATACCTCGTCCAGCAACGTGGGGTTGGCGGCGGCCACACGGGCGTGCAGCCGGTGGATTTCGACGATGGCAGGAGTGATTTTCACGGTGCTGGCTTTCATGCCCAAGGTGACGGCGGCCATCGCCACGCTGCCTCGCCCGGTGCTGGGGGCTTCGCTCATTTTCGCGGGATGCTTCATGATTTGCACCGGGCTTCAGGAAATGATGAAGGAAAAATTCGATTCGCGCGCCATTTTCACGGTGGGGATATCGCTGTTTTTCGGGCTCAGCACGGGATTCATGCCGGACCTGTATGCGCGTTTTCCCGATTGGATTCAGAATTTCTTTTCGGATCCGCTGCCGACTACCACGCTGTTTTCGGTGGTGCTGTATCAGGTATTTTACTTCGACAAGCTCTATCTGAAGCCCAAATCGAGGATTTCCTGATTCCATAAATGCAGTGGCTGGAGGGGGGGAGCGCTGGAATCTTGGCCATCCGGATCTCTGAATTTGGGATGCTATTTTATAAAACATGACCCCTTTTCGGTGGGGACCAGATGCGAGGGAAGGGATATAGTTTTATAAAACATGACCCGTTTTTCCTCGTCCGAGGGGAGAGGGGGGATACCTTTTTATAAAACATGACCCCTTGCGGGGCAGGGAGGGGGGAGGGCTATTTTTTGAGGGCCTTGGCGAGGATGCCGAGGAAGAAGACGATGAGGACAACGCCGGCGATGGCGGCGCCGATCCAGCCAAGGAGGGAGAGGGCCGTCATAATGACGCCGGCGACGAGGACCCCGAGGAGGATGGAGAGGAGGCTGCGGAAGAAATTGAGGCCGAGGAGCCAGCCGGCCATGGCACCGGTCCATGCCCCGGTGGCGGGCAGCGGGATGGCGACGAAGATGGCGAGGCCCCAGAACTCGTATTTTTCAATATCGGCTGTTTTGCGGCGAGTGCGGGAAAAGAGCCAGTCGAAGAATTTTTTACCGATGGGGACTTTCATACATAGGGAGGAAACGGGGCCCAGAAGCAGGAGGATGAAAGGCACGGGGAGCATGTTGCCGATAACAGCATAGAGGAAAACGCGGGCGGAACGAACCCAGTCGTCTTTGCCGAGGCGGGTGGTTTTGTCGGTGTCGGCGAAGAGGACGTGTCCGACGGGAATGGCACCACGAAGTTCGACGATGGGGAGAGTGGAAATGGCGACAATGACGGCGTCCTTGGAAAGGCCTTTTTCCTGAAGGATGTTGGCGATTTTTTGTCCCGTGCTGATGTGGGGGACTTGGGTGGCGTGTTCGGCGCTGGCGCGTTCAACGATTTGGGGTTTGGGGTTCAGGATTTCAGGGTTGACGGTTTCGGGACCGGCGAAAAGGATGCCGGGGACGAGACAAAGGCAAATGGCGAAGATGGATTTCATTGGGCGAGGAATTCCTTTTTGATTTTTTTGAAGCGGCGGAGCATGAGGAAAAAGCGGAACGTGTCGGTGAAGGGATTGACCTTGCTTTTTTCGTCGCCATAGATGGTTTGGATGGTGACGGCACCGATTTTGCGGCCCTGGAGGGAGAGGCGGAGAAGGATTTCGGATTCGGCGGCGTAGCGGCGGGAGGCGGCATCGCAGTTGCCTTCGGGGAAGGCGGAGCGGTGATAGAGGCGGAAGCCGCATTGGCTGTCGGGGACATGCTGGCCCATCACGCGGGAGAGGAGGTCGGACATGAAGCGGTTCACGAAACGGCGCAGGGGGGGCATGTCGGCAATGTTGCCCATGCGGTTGCCGACGAGCACGGGGCTGTGGGTGCGTTCGTAGGCTTGCAGGAAGGCCGGGATGTCGGTGGGGGCGTGCTGGCCATCGGCATCGAGGGTGATGGCGAGGTCAAAGCCTTTTTCGCGGGCGTAGTCGAAGCCGGTTTGCAGGGCGGCGCCCTTGCCCTGATTGCGGACATGTTCGAGCACGATGGCTCCGGCTTCGGCGGCGAGCCTGGCGGTGTTGTCAGGGGAACCGTCGTCGATGACCACGACGTGGTGGCCGTATTCCAGGACTTCCCGAACGACGGCGCCGATATGCTTTTGTTCCTTGAACGCAGGGATCAGGATGCAGATTTTGTGGGGGGGCTTGCTCATGGAGGCGTGGACTTAATAGGCATTCTGGTGGTTGAAAAAGGTCTGGATCAGAATTTTCAGGTCGAAGGAGAGGGACCAGTTTTCCAGATAGTAGAGGTCATGCTGGACGCGGTCTTCGATGGAGGTGTCGCCGCGCAGGCCGTTGACCTGGGCCCAGCCGGTCATGCCGGGGCGGGAGATGTGGCGGGTCATGTAGTGGCCGACATCCTCCTTGAATTGCTCGACGAAATGGGGGCGTTCGGGGCGGGGGCCGACAAGGGACATGTCGCCTTTGAGGACGTTCCAGAACTGGGGTAGCTCGTCGAGGTTCCATTTGCGTAGGAATTCGCCGATGCGGGTGCGGCGGGGGTCGTCGGGGGTGGCCCAGACGGGGCCGGTGGAACGCTCGGCATCGACGGGCATGGTGCGGAGCTTGAAGATGGTGAAGGTTTTGCCGGCGATGCCGCAGCGTTCCTGGCGGTAGAAAACGGGGCCGGGCGAGCTGCGTTTGACCAGCGGGGCGGCAATGAGGACAACGGGCGCGGATATTAGCAGGCCCACGATGGCGCCGGCAATGTCCTCGGTGCGCTTGAGGACGCGATTCCAGAAGGCATCGAGGGGCCAGGCGGCCATGCCAATGAGCGGGATGTCGGCGATGTGGTTGACGTTGACACGGGAGGTCAGCACGCCGTAGAGGTCGGGCACCATGCGAAAGGGAATGAGGTTCTGCTCGCAATGGAAGAGGATTTGGGTGAGACGGGCATGCGAAATGGTGGTGTCGGCCAGAATGATTTCGTCCACCTGTTCTTCCGCCACGACTTTTTCCAATTCGCCGATGTGTCCTTTGATGAGTTTTGGGGTGATGGCGGAGGAAATGGCGGATTCGTGGCCGCCGGGGGCGGAGGGGAGGAGATAGCCGGCGAGGCGGGAGCGCAGGCGGGGTTCCCGTTCGAGGGCGCGCCGGATGCGGGCGGCGAGGTCCCCCACGCCAATAATGAGGATCCGGCGGATGGGGGCGGTGCGGCGGGCCCAATGCAACTCGATGCGAAACAGGATGAAGCGCTCGATGAGGACGAGCAGGAGGACGGTGAAGAAAGCGACGAGGGCCACGGCGCGCGAATACGGTGGCCAATCGGCGGGGCGGACCACGAAGGAAAGGGCGAGGGCTGTGGCCAGCGTGATGGAAACGCCGCGGACGATGCGCGGCAACTTGTCGCCAAAGGGGCCGAGCTGGGGACGGACATAGAGGCCGATTTGGCGGAAGATGAGGACCAGCAGGGGGGCCAACGCAATGGCGGCGGCGATGTACATGCCGCGGGGCGGAAAAATCTCGTTGTGCTGGAGGGGAATGAGGTGGGAATCGAAGCGAATCCAAACGGCCAGCATAAACCCCAAAAGCGCGGCCAAGGCATCGGCAAAACCGGCCAAGAGGCTGCAAAAGGCATCGAAATTGTCCCGGGGGGCTTGCATAAACGTCCGGAAACTATACCCGGATGACAGGACAGCGACAATCAGAGAATTCCGGCTTGAGGTGTGGGCCTGGGCCTGACAGTATCCGGTTGGCAGGGAGTGACCATGGCGGAAATGGACAGACGACATCCGGGTGTTGATTTGAGCGGGCCGGAACACTCCGCCTTGATCGAGCAACTGCGGCAATTGGCGCTCCGGGATCCCTTGACGGGACTGTTGAATCGGCGGGGGTTCGACGAGGAGTTGCTTCGCATTTGGGGGTTGAGCCAGATCCATTCGTTCCCCATCGGGCTGTTGATCATCGATATCGACCATTTCAAGTCCATCAACGATTCCTACGGGCATTTTGTGGGGGATCAGGTGTTGAAGGAATGCGTCCGGTTGATCCAGGCCAGTGTCCGGGAGAGCGACATCGTGTGCCGCTACTACGGCGGCGATGAGCTGGTGGTGATCCTGCCGGATTCCAAGCTGAGCGAGACCCGGCGGGTGGCGGAACGGATGCTGGAGAAATTCAAGAGCGAGGTGGTTTGCCGGGGGACCTATGATCTCCGGGTGACCATTTCGGTGGGGGCCTGCCAGATGGCGGCCGCTCCCAACCAGACGGCGGACCGCTTTCTGATCCAGGCCGACCGGGCGCTCTATCGGGCCAAGCAGACCGGCCGGAACAAGATTTGTTTTGCGGACGAACCTCTCGACTTTTCGGCGCCGTCGGAAGCTCTGGCTTCCGTGGAGCCTGCACCTGCCGGAACGGCGGCGCCCAAGCATGTGGTTCTGGTGGTGGATGATGACCGGCAAACCTGTGAGCTGTTTCAAGGGATGCTGAAGGCTTTGAAGTTCGATGTGCATGTGGCGGAGACCTATGAACAAGCCGTGGCCATCGTGGAAAAAGAACGGGGAATGATCGATGTGGCGCTGGTGGACCTGCATCTAGGGCAGCGAAACGGTTTGGAGCTGTTGAAGGAAATCCGGGGACTGGATGAGTCCATGATCGGTGTGATCGTGACGGGGCAGGCCACGGTGGACAATGCCACCGAGGCGTTGCGGCACGGGGCATATGATTTTGTCCAGAAACCGGTGTCCATGTCCCAGTTGAGCACGGTGATTGAGCGGGCCGTCAAATATCGCCGACTGGTGCTGGAAAACAAGCGCTACCAGCTTCATTTGGAAGACATGGTGAGGGAAAAGAATGCGGCCCTGTCGCGGGCGCTGGATCAGGCGAGCGAGTCATACCAGTTCACGCTCGAAGCGATGGCGGACGTATTGGATGCGCGCGAGAAAATGACAGGGGAACACAGCCGTCGCGTGGCCCGCACCTCCATGGTCCTGGCCCGCGCCATGGGGGTGAGGCCGGATGAAATCCAGACCATCGAAACGGGGGCGTTGCTTCATGACATCGGAAAGATCGGCATTCCAGACTCCATTCTTCTCAAGCCCAGCCGGCTGACTCATGAGGAGCATGAAATGATGAACCGGCATCCCCATTTGGGATACAACTTCATCAAGGCGGGGCCCGGCATGGAGGAGGCGTCCGAGATCGTCCTGGCGCACCATGAGCATTTTGACGGGACCGGATACCCGCGCGGCCTCAAAGGGGATGACATTTGCCTGGGTGCGCGGATTTTTGCGGTGATCGATGCCTACGATGCGATTCGCGCGGACCGGCCCTATGCGAAGGGGCGGAGCGCCGAGGAGACGCTGCGGGAGATTGTCAAGCACAAGGGGACCCAATTCGATCCCGTCGTGGTGGAGGCTTTGGAGCGTTGCCAGGGGGAAATCGAAAAGGTGGGGGGATGGGGTTCCAGCGTGACGAAGAGTTGATCTGGGTGGATGGAATCCGGTACCATCCCAGCCAGTTAGGGAACAAAGGAGGAAACCGATGAATGAGCCAGTTGCAGCAGCAAAACCGACGGCGGGTTACACTCCTGGAGTGGACCGGCGGAAACGGAAGCCGGACGTTTGGTCCCGTGTGCTCCGGTATCTGGCCCTGCTGGTGTATCCCATTGTGATTTTCAATCTCTTTGTCTTCATGACGGTTGCGGGCGAGCAGCAGAAGGCTTCGATGATGGACAGGATGGGGTTGACGACGGCGGAACGGGTGAGTAGCTGGGTGCAAGTGTACGCATTCATGCCCGTCATGGTTGGAGGATTGTTGATCGGGCTGACCGGGCTTTTTCTGAGCCGCAAGCGGACCCGCCGCCGCTATGACTACAAGTTCCAGAACCAATTGATTCTGGTGGTGATGTCGGCGGTCGGTCTCTTCATTTACCTGTTCATTGTTTTTGTCACCAATTGACGCCGGACGGGTGTGGAGGATTGGACGGATCATCCTCATTCCTTGGGGTTGGTGCGGGGTCGGAGTCCAGCGCCTTGCGGATCTGGGCGGCCAGGATTTGCTTGGTGAAGGGTTTTTCGATGAAATGCATTCCCTGGTCCAGTACGCCGTTTCGGGCGATGACATCGGCGGTGTAGCCCGACATGAAGAGGCATTTGATCCGGGGCTGGATTTTCAGGATTTTCTGGGCTAGGTCGCGGCCATTCATCTCGGGCATGACAACATCGGTGAGGAGCAGGTCGATTTCGTGGCCGTGTTCGGTTGCCAGGCGGATGGCCTCGGCGGGGGAATTGGCTTTTCGGACGGTGTAGCCCAGTCCTTCGATGAGTTGTCCGGTGATTTTCAGGATGGCGGGTTCATCTTCCACCAGCAGAATCGATTCGCGGCCTCCGGCGGACGGGCTGGAGACCCTGGACGGGGCCTGGGCTTCGAGTGTGCCCCGGTGCCGGGGCAGGAAAATCTGGAAGGTGGTTCCACGGGTGGGCTGGCTGTGGACCTGGATGAATCCATTGTTTTGCTTGACCACGCCGTAGACGGTGGCGAGGCCCAGTCCGCTGCCAAGCCCCTTGTTTTTCGTCGAAAAGAAGGGTTCAAAGATGTGTTCAAGGATTTCCGGAGTCATGCCGCATCCGGTATCGAGGAAGTCGATCCGGACATAATCCCCGGGGGGGGAACCCGGCAAGGTCGAGTTGTTTGCGGGACGGAAAACGGTGTTTTGGGTCCCGATGGAGATCCTGCCGACTCCGGAAATGGCGTCCCGCGCATTCACGCAAAGATTCGCGAGGATCTGGTCGATCTGGGAAGGATCCATCCGGACCGGCCACAGGTCGGTTTGCGGATGCCAGTCGAGTTCAATGTCCTCGCCAATCAGCCGCCGCAGCATTTTGAGCATGCCTTCGATGGTTCCGTTCAAGTCCAGGACCTTGGGGGTGACCGTTTGCCTGCGGGCAAAGGCCAATAACTGGCGGGTGAGGGCGGAGGAGCGTTCAGCGGCCTTTTGAATCTCAAAAAGGTCCTCGCGGACAGGATGGTCCGGCTGGACCCGCTCCATCGCCATTTCGGTGTGGCCGAGGATTACGCCCAGCATGTTGTTGAAGTCATGGGCGACACCGCCGGCCAGACGGCCGATGGAATCCATCTTCTGGGCCTGTTGAAGTTGTTCCGCCACCCGAAGCTGTTCGGTGATGTCGTGGAAGATGGACTGGTAGGTTCCGTCGGCCATCATCTTGGAGTGCATTTCAACCAGGATTTCCGAGCCGTCCGGTCGAACGATCCTGCGCTCCCTCACCACGATTTGTCCTTTCTGAAGCAGGTCGAAACGCAAGGGGGTGGCTTCCACGCTTTCGGGGGCGAGCAAGTGGCGCACATGGAGGCCGATCAGTTCGTCCCGTGTCCGGCCCGCCATGGCGCACATGCATTCATTGGCATCCGTGACGAGTCCTTCGTGGGTGCCCAGCAGGATTCCGTCGACCGCAAAATCGATGAGCCCCCGGTACCGGCTTTCGCTGGCCCGCAAGGCCGCCTCGATCTGCTTTTGTTCGCCCAGTGCGCGGGCCAACTGGAGGTTGCGGAACCCCTGGGCGGCGATTTGCTGGGCAAACTGGACATAGAAGGCCATGGCCTGGTCGAGTTTGGGTCGGCTCCAGTGGGGTACGCAGTCGAGGGCCTTCAAATAGGCTTCTTCGTCAAAGCCGTAGCGGTGGGCTTGCCTGCGGAAGGTTTCGATGTCCAGGGGTTCGTCTTCCAGAAGGAAATGCCCCATGAACAAGTGGCCCATCCGTCGTTCTCCCACGACAATGGGCGTGGCCATGTCCCATAGGCTGTTTTTGCAGCGGTACCGCTTGAAGGTGCCCGGCGGCACGCCGGAGCAGAGGACTTTTTCGCTTTCCTCGCAGTGCTTGCGGGATTCGGGATGGGCCCGGTGGAACTTCGTGCAGATTTCCCGGCCGCCTGCCGACAGCAGGACGTTTCCGCGAAGGTCGAGAATGCTCATGCCGAATCCGGTCAGAGCATGGAATTGATCCACCATGGCTTGAAGGGCGGGCAGGTCCAGGATGTCGCCCAGTTCCGGTTCGGGCCCGGAGCCCGTTGAAAACCCAGCGTTTGGCGGAAACGGAGGATTTTCTTCGGCAGGCATGGTGATATTCGGGGATTATTCGGTGGAACCCAGCAGATGGTAAAGCAGGTTGTTTGCCACCGCCTGCGGCAGCAGGAGGATGGAACGGAAAAGGGGTTTGCCGTCGGGGCCCTCGGTGAAATCGCCCGCCTCGGTGTCGATGCGCAACGTGCCTTCGCCCCGCATGGTGCGGTGGGCCACCCGAACATCGCCCTTGTCGGGGATGGAAAGGCCCGTGACGAAATCCATGACCTTGGAAACGGGCGAGAACGACAGCGGCGAGCTTTGAAGCGGCGGGGCGGGCTTTTCATCGACCAGTTGGACGGCGACCAGGCGGTCTTCGGCATCCGTGATGAGGCGTAGCGCGGGGTAGGGTGGCTGGCCGGGGCCGATGGCGCCGAGGCGACCGGCGGGGAAGGTTTGCATGAAGAACCCGCCGTACGGGAACGGCGCGCCTTCGATGGGAATGCGCTGGACGGGTTTCGCGGAGAGCACGCGGCAGGCGTTGGTGAGGGGCATGAGCCATTGGAGGGGGCCGTGGATATACAGGCCCGTTTGCGCGCGGGTGTCGGGCATGGGCTCGGCAACGGTGGAGAGGAGGAAGACGAATTCCGTTGTTTCGGGGCGGTCGATGGGCGCCGGAAGGGTGTCCCATGCGTATCCGAACTGCATGTAGCGGGCGGCAAACGTGTCGGCGGGATCAGCGGCAGGAGTGGGATAGGGCGCCAGGAGGTCGTGCCGCGCCTTGGGGGCGAGCGAAAACTGGGTCTTCTTGGCCTCCAGGGTCATGCGCGCGCGCCGGGCGTCGTTGACAAGCTGGTAGCATTGGTTGGCATAGAGAGTGATGGGAACCTCGGCGGGCGCATTGGTCTTGATGGTTTCGAAAAGGACCGCCGCATACTGGGCATCCGCAATCAGCGTGGTCAGCACCGGATCCTGCGGATCGGGCTTCTTGAGGAACGCCTGATAGGCCGTCAGCGTCTTGTTGAACAAATTCGCCGCCTGGATGAAGCCGGGGTGGTTCCATGCGCCGGGGGTCACCGTGCCGGTGCCGGCGGGCACGGCCTGCGGGTCGGGCACGGGTTCGGCCTTGGCGGTTTCAGGCGCCGGAACCCCGTTGCTGCTGGCGGCCGCAGGGGGGGGGGCTTCGGAAGGAACGGTTTCCTCGGCAGGCGGCGCGTCGGGCAGAAGGGCGGCGGGCGGCTTGTAGGTTTTGCCCTGGCGCATGGCCGCGAATTCGGGCGTATCCTTGATGAAGTAATAGATGGCGCCCAGAACTCCGCCGGCGAAAAGCAGGAAAAACACAAAGCGCAGGAACCCGCCGCCGCCCGAGGAGGCCGCCCGGGAAGCAGAAGACCGCTTTTGCTTGCTGATGAGCGCATCGTGGGCGGCCGAAAGCGTGATGGCCTTTTTGGTGGCGGCCGACAGGTTCAGCGTGTTGGCGCGCGCCTTGGGGCGGTGGCGGGGATTCAGCAGGATGGTGCTTTCGTCGTCGCCCGGATACGGCGGCAGGGGCGATTTGCCTTCCTTGATCTGGTGGATGTCCTTGAGGACGTCGGCCCAGGAAGCCGGGCGCTTGGACGGATCCTTGGCCGTCATTTTGGCCAGCAGCCAGCCAAAGGAAACGGGCAGGCGCGGCAGGATGTCGCAGGGATCGGGCAGGTAATCCGCCTGCTGGGCATCGAGAATTTCATCGAGCGAACGCCCCTCGAAGGGGGGCGTGCCGGTGAGCAGGTGGTACAGGGTGAGACCGAGGGAATAGATGTCGCTGCGGCAATCCGGCTCGCGCCCCTCGATTTGTTCCGGGGCGATGTAGGTGGGCGTGCCCTCGATGCACTCCGAAGGCTCGCGCGTGGCGGCGGAACCGGCGATGCGCGCCAGTCCCAGGTCCGTCAGTTTCACCGCGCCGTCGCCCCCGAGCAGGATGTTGCCCGGTTTGATGTCGCAATGGATCAGGGCGGATTCGCGCCAGACCGCATCGAGCGCTCCGCCGATGATCTCCACCAGCTTGAGGGCCTGTCCGTGCGCCATGCGCTTGTTTTCGGCCAGCCAGTCGGCCAGATTGGTGCCGTCGACATATTCCATCACGTAGAACAACGTGCCGTTGTGTTCGCCGAAATCGACGATGCCCACGATGGCCGGGTGGGAAAGGCGGGCGGCGGCGCGCGCCTCCTTCTGGAATTGTTCCCGGGCGGACGGATCCTCCAGCAGCTTGGGCGAAAGGATTTTGATGGCCACCACGCGGTCGAGGGAAAGCTGCCGGGCCAGCCATACGGTGGACGTGCCGCCGGCACCGAGAAGCTTATGGATCTCGTAGCCGGGCAGGACAGGCGGGACGGGGGATCGATTCGCAATTTCCATGGCGCCGATTCTGTACGAAAAGCCGAAGAAAGGAAACTGCTAAATGGAGTCTGGCGCATGGAATGCCATGCGGGCGGGCGGCGGGCCGGAAAAGTTTTCCACAGCGTGGAAACATTCTTTCCATTGTGTGGAAAAACCGCGAAACAGTTTTCCATACTGTGGAAAACTTTTGACTATGTATTATAATAACTAGTCAAAACGGAATGGCAGGATTTCCCGTGGAATGGGGGAACCGTTTCTTGCTCCCGGGGCGGCGATTGGATACAGTTTTGAGATGTGGAATTTCAGCAAGGCGGGCAGGTGGCAAATGAGGAAGTATCCGTTGAGGGTGAGGGGCGGCTGGGCGGGGCTGGCGTTTTTTCTGATGGGAGCGCATGTGGCCCTGGCCCAGTTGAGTGAATCGT
Source organism: uncultured Verrucomicrobiota bacterium (assembly GCA_964397035.1). Taxonomy (GTDB): domain Bacteria; phylum Verrucomicrobiota; class Kiritimatiellia; order CAIQIC01; family Lenti-01; genus Lenti-01. The sequence continues at coordinate 1,015 of CAYNHA010000258.1, read as the reverse complement.
TTGAATACGGGGTGCCGCCGCCGGGCTGGACCAAAACCAATCTGCTGGGCGGAAGCGGATGGTACCAGTTGCCGGTGGGCGTGATGCCGCTTCCGGGGTGGGGGAATGGCACCAGCTCGGTGCCTGCGGTGGCGAATGCGGGAACCCATAACGCGTATTGTTCATGGACGACGGGCGGGGGGCCGTCCGAGGGGTATCACAGCGACCAGTGGCTGATTTCGCCGCGCCTGACGGGGCTGACGGCGACGTCCACCGTGAGCTATTGGCTGCGTTTTGCCTTCACGAATTTTCCGGACACGCTCTATTTCCGCGTGTCCACCAACGGGCCTGCGCCGGCCAATTTCACCTTCGTGCCGCGGACCAACGTCTTTGCGAAGGCGTCGTATACCAACCAGTTTCCGCCGTGGAGCAACCACGTCGTGAATATCGGTGCGCTGGGGATTCCAGCGGGGACACCCATCTGGATTGCGTTCCAGGAATACGAATGGGACAACACGTGGAACGGGGCGGCGGTCCAGCTCGACGTGGTGACGAGCGATTTGACCGCGCCGCCCGAGGCGCGCGTGAGCCCAACCTCGCTGACGTTCACCGCCTATTACGAGGGCTCCAATCCATCGTCCCAGACGTTCACGCTTCAAGGGATCGGCAGCAGCGGAATGTCCTACAGCCGGAGCGTGGGGTTTGGCTCCGGGTCCACGAACTGGCTGACGATGGCGGGGCCTGCGTCGGCAACCCTGACTCCTCAGCAGGGGCAGAGTTTCACGGCGTCGGTTTCGGTGGCCGGGCTGGATCTCGGCACGTACTATGCAACCAATGTCATCACGGTGCCGGGGGCGACCAACAGCCCGATCCGGGTGCCCATCACGTTCAACGTGATCCGGCGGCCGCAGACGATTTCATTTCCAAATCCCGGCGCGCAAAAAACGACAAACCAAGTGGGCTTGCGGGGAACTTCTTCGTCGGGGCTGCCGGTGACGTTCAGTGTGTTTTCAGGGCCGGGGGTGGTGACGGGTGC
>CAYNHA010000257.1:0-31344 GCA_964397035.1 uncultured Verrucomicrobiota bacterium | reverse complement strand
GTTGTTCAAGATTTTTCAGGAGCACAAGAAGTGGGGCCGCATCCTGAACGTCAATACGGTGGGCCGGCTGAACGAGATCATCGCCACCAACGAAAGCCCGGATTTCATCCGCATCGCCGAAGCATTCCACGAAAAGAAGATCGCCAAGATCGCGGACCACATCTTCGCCCACAAGGAGCAACTGCGCTGGCTGCTCATCGCCGGCCCCTCCTCCTCCGGCAAAACAACCTTTGCCAAGCGCCTCGCCATCCAACTGCGCGTGAATGGCCTTCGCCCCGTCACCATGGGCACCGACGACTATTTTGTCGACCGCGAGCACACCCCCCGGACCGCCACCGGCGAATACGATTTCGAGCACCTGCACGCCGTCGACATCCCGACCCTGAACAAGGACCTGTCCGACCTGGATGCGGGCCGCGAAATCCAGCTTCCCACGTTTGACTTCCTCACCGGTGCCCGCCTGTACAAGGGGAAGAAGCTGAAACTCCAGGAAGACCAGGTGGTCGTCCTGGAAGGCATCCACTCCCTGAACCCGGAACTGAGTCCGGGACTGCCGGATTCCCGCAAGTTCCACATCTATATCTCCGCCCTCACCCAGCTCAATCTCGACAACAACAACCGCATTCCCACCACCGACAACCGCCTGTTGCGCCGCCTCGTCCGCGACCACCGCTATCGCGGCCATTCCGCCACCCGCACCCTCGAAATGTGGCCGAATGTTGGCCGGGGAGAACGGAGATGGATCTTCCCATTCCAGGAAGAAGCCGACGCGGTGTTCAATTCCGCCCTCGACTACGAGCTGGCCATTCTCTCCGTGCTGGCCCGGCCGCTTCTTTCCGAGATCAAACCCCACCAGTCCGTCTATGCCGAGGCGCGTCGCATGCTCGAATTCCTTTCCCACTTCATCCCGCTCTCCACCGACGTGCCCCCCCCTACCTCCATCATCCGCGAATTCGTTGGCGGAGCGGACTTCGATTACTAACCCCTTGCCAAACCCTCCACACCGGCGCTAGAGTGTCGCCCCAAGATGCCAACCTATGAACTAGTCGAGATTTTCACTCGCATCGGCCTCGCCCTGGCTGCGGGCATTCTTGTGTTTTTCGTGCCGATTTTCCTCAGCAAGGCCCGCTTTGCCCCCCAATTGGCCAAGCGAATCACCTATCGGTCCCTCGCCTTTCTGGCGCTGGCCGGGTTCTGCGGGTACATGTGGTTTCTATGGAACCGCCATGTCCCCCAAAAAACCGAAGCCCCGGCCCCCATCACCTATCCGGCGCCCCCCATCGCCCAGTAAAAAAAACCGGCGCATTTCGCGCCGGTCGATCCCCGCTTGGATCCTGCCCCCCTCTCAGGTCGCGCGGACCCGTCCCGTCGATCCCCGGACCACCAGCGAGGTAGGCAGCAGGTCGCTGCATTCCGAAATCTCGCCCTTGATCAGTTGCATGATGCGATTGCAGGATTCAATACCCACCTGATAGAGGTCGTGCCGGACCGTGGACAACCCGGGATTCACGAATGCAGCGATTTGAATGTCATCCACGCCCATCACCGAAATATCTTCCGGAACCTCGCGGCGGTTGTCCGCCAACCAGCGCATCGCGCCCAGCGCCATCCGGTCGTTGGCTGCCATGATCGCCGTCAGTTCAGGCGCCTGGGCCAGCAGTTTGGCCGCAGCGGCATATCCCCCGCGCTGGCTCCATTCTTCGCCGCCGTCCACCCACGCCACTTTGGCCGCACCGGCCGGCCACACCTTGCACACCCGCAGGAACTCATCCCGGAACTGCAATCCTGTGAACGTGTTGGTTCCCGCGATCAGACCAATGCGGCGGTGGCCAAGGCCCAGCAAATGCTCGGCGGCCAGGCGCGCAGAGGCGGAATAATCCACGCTCACATAGTTCAGCTTCTTGCCCGGGAACACATGGTTCACCAGCAAAAACTTGTACGGGCTGTCCTCGAAAACGCTGAGGTAATCCGCATGGATGTCCGAGGCAATGAACAGCATGCCGTCCGCCCGGCGGCTGGCCAGCAGCTTGGAATACTCCTGCGTTTTGATGAATTGCGCAGTCGCGATATCCAGCAGAATCTTGTATCCCTGCGCCGTGGCGCGTTCATAGATGCCCGATATGATTTCGCCCAGGTAAATATCGGAAAACACGCGCGTCAGGTTGGGCACCACCACGCTCAACGTCTTGCTGGATTTCGAGGCCAGTCCCCTGGCGGCGCTGTTGGGATAGAAATTATACTTCTTCACCACCGCCATCACGCGGTCCCGCGTGGCCTGGCTGATTCGCGGATGATTGTTCAGCACCAGTGAAACCGTGCTAAGTGAAAAACCGCTTTCCTTTGCAATGTCCTTGATTGTCTTCCGTTTCATCGCCATTCCTTATGTGTTTGAATAGCATTAAAATCGGGTAAATCGTTCGACAATGCAAGTAGAATGATTTTATTTTACCGGTAAAATCACCGATATTTAGCAGGGTGCCCTGTGTCACAGGCACAACGGTCCACGGGAATGTCAAGCCTTGGCGGAAGGGGCCAACAAGTGTTGAGCGATTTGCTTGGCGACATCATGGCCCCGAATGGCGGCCCAAACCACCAGCGAGGGACCTGTGACCATATCCCCGGCCGCCCACACGTTGTCCAAGCCTTCCGCCGATGGCGTTCCCTTGGCCGGCCCGGTGAATCCCATGGCCAGCAGAACCAGATCGGCCTTCTGGAAAAACTCCGTACCGGGCTTCGCCACGGGCGTCCGCCCCTGCCATTCCACTTGCACGCAACGGATGCCGTAGACCCGCCCCGCTTCATCGCCTTCGAACGAAAGCGTGTTCGTGGCAAACAGTCTCTCGCACCCTTCCTGATGGCTGCTGGAAGAGCGCAGCACCCTCGGCCACTCCGGCCAGGGATTGGCCGCCAGGCGCGATGCCGGCGGCTTGGGCAGGATTTCGATCTGCGTGACGCTCTTGGCGCCGTGGCGAACCGACGTACCCACGCAGTCGCTCCCCGTGTCGCCGCCCCCGATCACCACCACGTCGCGGCCCTTGGCCGACCAGTCCCCGCCCACGTCCGATATCTCGCCGTTCAGCACCTGGTTCTGGCGCGACAGGAAATCCAGGGCGAAATGAATGCCCTTGAGATCGCGCCCCGGCACCTTCAAGTCGCGAGGCTCGCGGGCGCCGCACGCCAGCAAGACGCCATCGAACTTCCGCCGGATATAGTCCAGAGACAGGTCCTTCCCCACCTGCACGCCGCACTCGAACCGAACCCCCTCTTTCCGGAACAGGTCGATGCGCCGCTCCACCATCCACTTCTCCAGCTTGAAGTCGGGAATTCCATAGCGCAACAAGCCGCCCGCATACGGGGCACTTTCAAAGACCGTGACATCAAAACCCCACATATTGAGATCCTGCGCCGCCGCCAGTCCCGTCGGTCCGCTGCCCACAACCGCCACCGACCGGCCATTGCGCGGAGCCGGAGTGCGGGGAACCATCCGCCCCTCCGCAAAGGCGCGATCGGCAATTTCCCGCTCGATCTGCCGGATGGTCACCGCATCGCTGTCCACCGCATTGCAGCACGACCCTTCGCACAGCGCGGGGCACACGCGCCCGGTGAATTCCGGATACGGGCAGGTAGTCAGCAGCAGTTGGAGCGCATCTTCCCAACGGCTCTCCAAAACCGCCGCATTCATGTCCGGGATCGGGTTCTTCAACGGACATCCCGCGCCGAAGCAAAACGGAATGCCGCAATCCATGCAGCGGGCGGCCTGCCGCGTCAACTCTTCCGGCGACAGGTGTTTCTCCACCTCGTTCCAATCGCGAACCCGCTCGTCGACCTGCCGGTAGCCGGGATCGACCCGCTTGAAATCCAAAAAGGCCCGATAGCTATTGATGGGATTCATGTCGATTTACTCCTTCGCCTTTTCTTCGCGCTTGGTCGCGGCATCGTCACGGCTCATCTGCCCCAGAACAAGCCGGTATTCCATGGGGAGCACCTTGACGAACAAATCCTTCCGCCGGTGCCAATCCGCCAACAAGTCCTGCGCCAACGGGCTTCCCGTCAGGGCGGCGTGGCGCTCGATCATGCCCCGCAACTCCCGCTCGTCCTCCGCGTTCAGCGACTCCAGATCCACCATTTCCAGATTGCACCGGGCGTCAAACAGGCCGGTCTCATCCAGCACGTAGGCGATACCGCCGCTCATGCCCGCCGCAAAGTTCACGCCCGTGGGGCCCAGAATGGCCACCCGCCCGCCGGTCATGTACTCGCATCCATGGTCCCCCACGCCCTCCACAACCGCCCAGGCCCCGCTGTTGCGAACCGCGAACCGCTCCCCGGCACGGCCGTTGAGATACACTTCTCCGCACGTCGCGCCATACAGGAGCACATTGCCCGCAATGGTGTTCTCGGAGGCCGGGAAATCGGCGCCGGGCGCCGGCTTCACCACAATCTTGCCGCCGCTGAGACCCTTGCCCAGATAGTCGTTGGCCTCGCCACTCAGAACCAGCGTGAGCCCCTTGGCCGCAAAGGCGCCGAAGCTCTGCCCCGCCGACCCTTCGAACTCCAGCGTGATTTGATCGTCTTTCAGTCCCCGATGTCCGTGGCGGCGCGCAATCCGGCTGGAAATCAGCGTACCGATGGCTCGGTCCGTGTTGCGCACCGTCCGGCGAATCCGGGCCGGCGCTCCGCCCGCCAGCGCCTCTTCCAGCGCAGACAGCAGCTCGTAGTCCATCGCATCCAGAATCGGCGAAGGCTGCGGCTGGCTGAACCGGCACGCCTCGGGAGGGGCCGGCACGCGGTGGAACACCGCGCTGAAATCCAGCCCCTTGGCCTTCCAGAACGTAATGGCCCGGTTGGTGTCCAGCAGATCCGAGCGTCCGACCATGTCGTCGAACTTCCGGAATCCCAGCTGCGCCATCCATTCGCGCACTTCCTGCGCAATGAAGCGGAAGAACTGGATCACGTGCTCGGGCTTGCCCACATAGCGTTTCCGCAGCTCGGGATCCTGCGTGGCCACGCCGAACGGGCAGCCATTGGTGTGGCACTTGCGCATCATCATGCACCCGCACACCACCAGCGGAGCCGTGGCAAAGCCAAATTCCTCCGCGCCCAGCAAGGCGCCGATGACCACGTCGCGTCCCGTTTTGATCTGCCCGTCGGTCTGCACCCGGATGCGGTCCCGCAGGTGGTTCAACACCAGCGTCTGCTGGGTCTCGGCCAATCCGATTTCCCACGGCGCTCCCGCATGCTTGATGCTCGAAAGCGGCGAAGCACCGGTTCCCCCGTCGTAGCCGCTGATGAGAACGCGATCCGCCCGCGCCTTGGCCACGCCCGCCGCCACGGTGCCCACACCCGTCTCCGACACCAGCTTCACGCTCACCTCGGCTTCGTCATTGGCGTTGCGGAGATCGAAAATCAGCTGGGCGATGTCCTCAATGGAATAAATGTCGTGGTGCGGCGGAGGCGAAATCAGCGTCACACCGGGCGTGGAATGGCGCACCCGGGCAATATCCTTTGTCACCTTGTGGCCCGGAAGCTGGCCACCCTCGCCGGGCTTGGCGCCCTGCGCAATCTTGATCTGCAGTTCCTTCGCATGGGACAGGTATTCCGCCGTGACGCCGAACCGTCCGCTGGCCACCTGCTTGATCGCGCTGCAGCGGTTTTCGCCGTTGGGCCCCGGCAAATAGCGGGCCGGATCTTCGCCGCCTTCGCCACTGTTGCTGCGCCCGCCAATGCTGTTCATGGCGATCGCCAACGTCTCGTGGACCTCCTGGCCCAGCGAGCCGAAGCTCATGGCCCCGGTCATGAACCGGCGCATGATGTTCTCCGCCGGCTCCACCTCTTCCAGTGGAACGGCGGCACCCGCCGGCCGGATCGTGAACAGCCAGCGCAGCGTACTTTGCTTTTCGGACTGGTCGTTGATCATCGCGGCATATTTCTTGTAGAGCTCCCAATCCTTTGTCCGCGTGGACTGCTGCAACGCGCTGATGCTCTGGGCCGTCCACAGATGCCGCTCCCCGTCCGCACGCCAACTGTACTGGCCGCCCGCAGGCAACGGCTCGGTGGCCGCTTCGCGCTGGGCATCCTCGTACCGTGCCAAGGCCTCCCGGGCGATTTCCTCCAAGCCGATTCCCCCCACGCGCGAGGAAGTTCCCGTGAAATAGCGGTCCAGCAAGGCCCGGCTCAACCCCACGGCCTCGAAGACCTGCCCGTTGCGGTAGCTCCTCAGCGTCGAAATGCCCATCTTGGACATGACTTTCATCAAGCCCTTGTTCAGCGCATGGATATAGTTTTCGATCGCCAGCGGTGCATTGGTCCTCACGCTCAGGGCATCCGTGCGGACCATCTCGCTCACCGTGGCGAACGCCAGATAGGGATTGATGGCCGAAGCGCCAAACCCGAGCAGCAGCGCCATGTGCATCACTTCGCGCGCCTCGCCCGTTTCCACCAGCAACCCCGCGCTGGTGCGGAAACCGGTTTCACGCAGCGATTGATTCACGGCCGCCACGGCCAGCAACGCCGGAATGGGGGCCTGCCCCTCCGGCAAATTCTGATCGCTCAGCACCACCAGTCGCGTTCCCGAACGGACGGCATCCAGCGCCTTGGCGCACAGTTCCGACAGCGCCTTTTCCAGCGCCGCGCCAGGTTTCTCCGCATGTGCGTCAAACCCCATGCCTAGCGTCGTGGCCTTGAAATGCTCGTTGTTCAAGTCGCGAATGCGCGCCAGATCGGCGTTCGAAAGAATAGGATGCTGCAACTTGACCAGACGAGCATGCGAAGGGCTCTCGTTCAGGATATCCGGACTGTGGCCCAGGAACGTCATCAGCGACATCACCAATTCCTCGCGGATGGAATCGATGGGCGGATTGGTGATCTGGGCAAAGAGCTGCTTGAAATACCAGTACAGCAACTGAGGCTTTTCCGAAAGCACGGCCAAGGGCTGGTCGCTTCCCATGGAGCCCACAGGCTCCGCCCCCTTCACCGCCATGGCATCGAGCACGATGCGGATGTCTTCCCGTGTATATCCAAACAGGCGGTGCTTCGGCCCCAGCGGTGCCGGAATTTCCTCGCCCGTGTCCACCGCACCAAAAAACCCATGCACCGAAATATGGTTTTCGTCCACCCAGCGGCGATACGGACGGCGGCGGGCCAGATGCATCTTGATTTCGGCATCCTTCATCAGACGTCCCGTCGACAAATCCGCCAGCAGCATGGTTCCGGGACGCAACGATCCTTTTTCGGCCACCTGGTCGGCCGGAATATCCAGCACACCCGCCTCGGAAGCCAGAACCATGAAACCGTCTTTCGTCAGCGTATAGCGGACCGGGCGCAGGCCGTTGCGATCCAACGAGGCTCCCACCAGCCGGCCATCGGTGAAGGCCACCGCCGCCGGACCATCCCACGGTTCCATCAAGCCCGCGTGGTACTCGAAGAATCCGCGAAGATCCGGCCCCATCGGATATTTCTTCCCCCACGCCTGCGGCATCAGCATCAGCAAGGAGTGGTGGATTTCGCGACCGCCCAGCGTCAGCAGTTCCAGCGCGTTGTCCAGATTGGCGCTATCGCTTCCGAAATCCTCCAGAACGGGCACCAGTTTTTCCACATCTTTCCCGAACAGGTCCGACTTCAGGCGCTTCTCGCGCGCCGCCATCGCATTCCGGTTTCCGCGCAGCGTGTTGATTTCCCCGTTGTGCGCCAACAGGCGAAACGGCTGGGCCAGCGGCCACGACGGGAACGTGTTGGTCGAATACCGCTGGTGCACCACGGCCACCGCGCTCACCATGCGCTTGTCCTTCAAATCCGGGAAGAACAACGGCACCTGGGGCGCCATCATCATGCCCTTGTACACAAGGGTGCGGCACGAAAAACTCGCGGCATAGCAGTTGGGAGAATGGTCGACCGCCTTGCGGCCCAGTTCGCGCTCCGCCCGCTTGCGCACCACCAGCAGCTTCCGTTCCAGCGCATCGCCCGCCAGCTTGCCCTTGGGGTCCGCCGCGAACACCTGCCAAAACGACGGCATGGAAGCTCGCGCGGTCTCGCCCACCGACAACGGCGCCACCGGCACCTCGCGCCAGCCCAGCGCGCAAAGACCTTCCTCCAGCAAAATCCGCTGAAGCCCCGCCTTTGTGTCGGCCAATGCCTGCCCTCCCGGCGGCAAAAACATCATGCCCACGCCATAGCGTCCCAGCTCCGGCAATTGGAAACCCAACTGGACGGTTTCTCCACGGAAAAACGCATCCGGCACTTGGATCAGCAGTCCCGCGCCATCGCCCGTCTGGGCATCCGCGCCCGTGGCTCCGCGATGCAGCAGATTCACCAGCACCTCTATGCCTTTCTCGACAATGCGGTGCTCTGCCTTTCCGTCCAGATTCAGGACAAAGCCCACCCCACACGCATCATGTTCCATTTGCGGGTCGTACAATCCAATGGCTCTCATCCTCAATTCTCCTCGTTCCTTGGTCCTTCACTACTACCCATGGCTCGGGTAATGAAATCGCTACACTTTGCAGATTCTTTAAAAAAATCACGCAAAAAACATCGCAAAAAGCAAAAGCGACATTTTTGAAGCAAACCGGGCGAAAAAGATGACGATTTTGTATCTTTTCCCCGGGTTTTTCCCCAATGGGATCAGGGAAGCCGCACCCGCCGGATTTTCATCCAAACGACCCGCGCCCGAAGAGTAAATGGACGCAAAACCAGCCAAAGCCCCACCCACAGCCGATGAAGGGAACCATTCGTGGCAATCGTTTTGCCCCGCCTCTCGATGGCCACCACCTTGCCCACAACGGAATCGTAGCCTACCGGCGGATCCGGAGCCCAGCGGAAATCGCCGCGCAAAATGTACCGGCGTTGCCCCTCGATCTCCTCCGTGCGGATCAACCGATGGGCCACCAGCTTTTCCCCGCCCGTAGAAAACACGAGCACATCGCGGCTCGCTATCTCCTCCTCCGGAATCTGCTCCACCACCATCCCGTCCCCCGACCGGATTACAGGCCACATGCTGGTCCCATGCGGTTGGCCGCGATAAACCATCCGCTTCCCATCGGCCCGAAAGCCCCGGCTCAGCTCCAGCATCTCCTCGGCATCGAGTTTGATCGTTCCACCCACGCTACCGGCCATCCACGAATTCCACCAGCCGATCCACCACTTCACGGTCCGGCCTGAATCCCAATGCCCAACTGGGAACCGTTCCCACCAGCGTTTCCAGCGTTTCCATGATCCATTGCGTACGAGGCTCGTCAAACCAGGGAATATGAACCTGAGGAATCAGTTTCTTCAGCGCCGCACCCGGTGCCATAGGCTGGAAAATGTTATCCTTGGCATGGTCCAGGAAGAAGACGCCGGCCAGCGGAGCGGAGATATTGCTGCAAAGCCGGGCGGAACTGGTCCAGGGTGTCCCATAGGCCCGGAATCCCTCCGGCGTCTTGCGCAGCACGTTTTTTTCATCGCTGGCGATTTCGAATTGTCCCGAGGCATGCAGCAGCTTCGAAAGTGTGCTTTTCCCTCGGCCCGACCGACCCGTGAACAAGTAGATGTTCCCCTTGTGAAGGGCCGCTGAGGCATGGAGCCAAAGCCCCTGGACCTGCGCCAGCTGCCAAGCCAGAATTAACCGCAAGTGGGGATAGGCATCCAGTCCGGGCAACACCCGGCCTCCGTTCTCATCGACGGCGGGATTCACATAGACCTGAACGGCCTCTCCGTTCCCTGAAAACCGGCTAAGCCATTCCACCTCGTTCTCTTTTCCTGCACAAAAGGTTTTGAGGAGCAACTGGCCACCATCGCGGAACACTTTTGTGTCTGGACAGGCGTCCCATACAAAGCGCCCCCCCTCCAACGCCGGATCGGCGTGGGTCAACGGGGCAAAATCAAGCCGGACCTGCGGAGAACAGGATCCAACGGAAGCAACGGAACCGAAAATGGAAAACGCCCCTCTGCTCAACGGCAGAAAGGCGCAAGTGGGAGATGGCCGCGCACAAAAGGACGCACCACCCAGAAAAAGTCGATCCATCACAAAAAGGCGCGTATTCCCTATCCGGGTTCACCCGAGTCCCCAAGTATTTCGCTCGTGCAAACATCAATCACCTGAAGCGCAGGCTTGATGTACTCTTTTTTCTCTTGGTTCAGTTGGTCCATGACATTCACCTCGCATCTATTTTTGCCACATCGACTCTCGAAAGGTTGCCAAGATGCCTCACAAACAACAAGTCAAATGTTAAAATTCTTCCACGCTCACCCGGTCCACTGAACTGAGGCGGCCTACGGGATGCACTGAATCAGCTTATGCGCCTGCAAAGCAGACAGGAGTTCTTTCACATCGCTTCGGGCCACGCCGGTGTCCACGTTGAATTCAGAGGTGATCGCCTCAACGACTTGCTCCTCCGTGACGGCATGCGACAGCACCTTCCAGACCGTGCGCGCGGTCGGGTTCAATGAAAAGAGCTGCCTCATGTCCACCACATCTCCGCTGACCGGAACCAAAAGGTGTTCCCCCGCCACGATGCGCTCCACGACGTTTGAATTCTGCCTGTATTTCATATTCATCTTTTCGTTATGGGATATCAACTGGAGTCATGGGATCGCCAAGCAGCGTCATTCCATCCCTCATGAATCTCGGGAGGCCGGCCGTATTGGCCCGTTGGGCGGCCAATCGGGCAAGCGTGCCCAGCCGGAGCGCCGGATCGGCCTTGAATGCATCCAACAGGTACTCGGTATAGGTTTGGGCAAAGACATTCAAGGATTCTCCCGAAGGCCCCCAGGCGGCCACGGCGCCGTGCGAGGGGGTCAGCACAAAGCCCTCCCCGATGTAGACGTATCCCGGGAATTCAAATCGATTCGGCCAGCAGGCCATGGTGAACACGATGGGCAATCGGGGGAAGTTGGAGAAAGTGGACATGTCGTCGAGCCGCCAAAGTCCCGACGTGGACAAGCGATTCCAGGACGCATGGCCAAAATAGAGCATCAGGGCCAGCCCCGAGTTGAAGGAGGCACGAAACGCATTCCGCGCCTGCGCCACATTCGCCTCATTCGCCGTCAGGACGAGATTCGTGAAGGAATAGGCCGGCGGAAACCGGTTGGTCATTCCGCTGGCCGTGGCCCCAAAATCGCCGGCTTCGTCCGGATTGTCGGCGGCCAGCAGCACCAAATTCGTCCGGAAGGCATTGGTTTCACGGGCGATGATTTTGCTCACCACATTGCTCATGCTGTCCAGCGTGGAAGAAGGGATCCGGCCGATTGAAAATTCGGGTTCGCCGTCATTCCCCACCACATCCGCCAAGGCATTGTCGGACGAAAACAGTCCGTAGGGCGTATCCACGCGCAAACAGGTCACCAGATTGTCCGCATATCCCAGATAGTTTTTGTAGTCGAACGAGCCTCCACCCCCGAACAGCACATATTCCGGCCTTTGCTGCCAGTGCGCATAGGCATGGGCCAAAAACCGCTGGATGGCTTCGGGTGTTTCGATGCCGTAGGAAAATTCGTCATAGATGTCGTCCATGAGAACCACGCGGGTTTGCAGGGCGGGCTGTTGCGCCACACGGAAGTCGGCCAGGCGCCGGACCTGATCCTCCAAAACCGGATGCGTGATGAGCAGATAGTCCACCCGGTTCGTGGTGGAACGCAGGGCGGAGGTAGGCGTCCCCTCCAGCCGCACCGGCCGCCATGCACCTTGCGAAGAAAAGACGGCATAGCCTCGGTTCCCATTAGTTGCCGCACTAAAACGGATGGTGCTTGTTCCGCCTCCTCCGGCCTCGACCTGAACATTCTCCACCGCGCGAATCCGATGGGCATCCACGATCTCAACCACATGGAGGCTGGAATTCGTAAACCCGGACACCTTCCATTCCGTTGCCCCTCCGGGCGGAATCCGGAGATAGTCGTTTGCAGCCTCTGCAAGCATGCGGAACGAAAGGCTGAAACGATCGAAATAAACCGTGCTGTAGGAAATCCCCGCATCCAAAACCGCACGAAGCGTCAAGGTGTTGGTCCCATTGGTGAGGATCGAAACCGGCACCGGAAACCGGTTGGTGGTCGGAAGATTTTTTTCCCAGATCGAATGGCCGACGACCGTTCCGTTGACCGACACCACCACATGGTGCTCGTTGGAAACGCCCGAGTTGGATCCGCCTTGCAGACACAATTCCAACTCGGCATCCGGCCCGGCGGCATCGATGCGATCCGCGCGGAAAACCACATTGGAGGCGGGATTGCCCGCCTGCATCGAAAACCAAAACCAGTAGTCTTCCAACGCGGGATAGAACCGGGCATACTCCTGCCTCTTCTGCTCCTCGAAACAGGCGGTATGCGCAAAGGATGCCGTCTCCACCCCTCCGGTGGATGGATTTCCCGGCACGCCGGGAATGACTTCCCCCAGGCACTCCCGCTCGAGCCAGAAGACATTGTTGTCCGTATAGAGGGTTTCATAGCCCGGATTGTAGAAATACAACCCTTCGTTGTTGGCGTCGGGCACCCAACTGCACTTGACCCCTTGCGAGGAAAGACGAAGGAAGTCCTGGGATATCCATGTTTTGACATCCTCCTCGGTGGCCCCGAACGAGCCCGCCAGCTCATCAGCGGCAAGACGGTAGACCCCCTCCTCTTTCACCACAACCTTGATGCGGTCTCCCGTCATCTGCGAACGGCGTTGCAGGGACTTCTGAATTCCAGGGGCAACCGCCGATGAGGACGGCGGCGACAAGACCTCATCCGGCCACTCGAAAAACCGAGCGGGGCCCCTTGCCTTCGCATCGGAGCGCCCGATCGGCAGAAAATCCAGGGCGACAGGTTCGCTTCGGAACCGGCTTCCATCGGTGAAAACCATTTCAACCATGTAGGAAATGCGCGTGGAACCGGGCGGAGAGTCCCGGTATTCAAAGCTGCCCCCAAGATCAAAAGTATTGGCCAAAAATGTGGAATTCACCTTCGCGAATTCAGGGAACGGGCCGGAACTGCGGTACACATCGAATCCCACTCCCCCGGCCTCGCCGGAAACCGACCACGCCAGAACGGCATCTGCTCCCTCCTGGCGCACCGAAACCTCCATCCGGTCGGACGTGAATCGCTCGGCAAGAGACAGCCGCTCTTCCCCATGCGCGGTGCGGAGCAACGCGGCTCCCGCCAAAAAACACAAGGCAAGGTGGAAAAAGGCTTTCATCGGAATTCTCAATCCGGAAACCGTATCGCCGTTCATAGCGGGAAGCAAACGGATTTTTGAACCACGCCGATTTCCAGTGGGCAATCGTCCCCACTTGAAGTAGTGTTCGGGGAAACACCATGAATGTGATCACCCTGGCAATCTGGTCATGCAACGGAAGGCGCATACTCCGGCGACTCTTCCTGACGGGTGCAGTGGGGTTCGGCCTGTGGACGACGGCACACGCTGCCGAACTCCTGCTTCCCGCCATGAACGGAATGGAGGGAAATCACCGGAACTCAAGCGATCAGGCCGGATTCTCCGACGAATATCCCGCACGATATGCGGAGCTGGATTCCTTTTACCTATTGGCGGAAGAAACAACCAAGTCCCTTTGGGACGAAGTCCGCGCGTGGGGACTAGTTCATGGCTATCCCGATCTGCCCGAGGGCACGGGCGGCGGCGGGACCATCACTGGACCGTCAACCACTCACCCCGTAGTGAATGTGTCCTGGTATGATGCCGCCAAATGGTGCAACGCCCTTTCCGAGATGGAGGGATTCGAGCCCGTCTACGTTCTGGACGCCATTTCCCAAACTCCTTTCCGGACGGGCGAACTGGAACAGGTCTGCACCCGCTGGGATTCTTCCGGTTGGCGCCTGCCCTCCGAACAGGAATGGGAACTGGCGGCGCGGGGCGGGCTGCCCAGCAACGATTATCCTTGGGCTTCGACATCGACGTTCTACGAGGAAAACATTTCCCCCTCGCAAGCCTGCTATCGTGCGGGCGGAACCTTGCCCGTCGAGTCGTTTGCGGCAAACGGATTCGGCCTGTATGACATGGCCGGCAACGTGGCGGAGTGGTGCGGAGATGCTTATTCCGCCACAAATGATGTCAGCCTTCCGCATGGCCCGGCCGCCTCCCCTCTAGCCGCCGCCCGGTCGGTGCGGGGCGGCTCGTGGCGTTCGGGCCCCATCGACTTGCGTGTGGCCTCCCGAGGAATGGCCCATCCCTCGCATCGGATGGATCATGTGGGCTTCCGCCTGGCTCGCACCTGGCTGCCAAGCTGGGACTCCGGCTATACCTCCATCGGCGGCGGGTGGAGAAGGCTGAACTGGTTTGGTGATTATATCCCGATGGGCAACGAAGGCTGGATCTGGCACAACAAGCATGGATTTCTGTACGCGCCCCCAAGCGCCGAGCCGTCGAACATCTGGTTCTTTGCAATGGACATGGGCTGGCTATACACGGAAAACGCCCTGTATCCGTTCCTGTATCGATCCGATCCCTCCTCCTGGCTGTGGTACAACGGAAGCAGCAATCCGCGCTGGTTCATGAATCTGACCGAAAACCGTTGGGAAAATCGGCCGTAGGCTGCTCCTCGATGCGGTATCCGCGCGCCTGCAAGCGGAACGAATGGGCATAGAGACCGCCTTGCCGCAGCAGATCGTCATGGGTTCCCTGTTCTTTCACACGTCCACCTTCCATCACATAGATCCAATCGGCCTGGCGCACGGTGGAAAACCGGTGGCTCACAAAGAGAATCGTCTTGCGGGGCGAAAGATCGCGCAGGTGGGCAAACAGTTGTTCCTCGGCATCCGGATCGAGAAAACTGCTGGGCTCGTCCAGCACAAGCAGGCGGGCATCGCTGAGAAAGGCGCGCGCCAAGGCAATGGTCTGCCATTCGCCCTGGCTGAGTTCGGCGCCCGACTTGAACCAGCGGCCCAACTGCGTTTCATAGCCTTGCGGCAGGGTCGAGAGAATCTTGTGGGCCCCGGAAAGGCGCGAGGCCTCTTCGATGCGGGGATCGCTCGGATCCAGATCTACATTGCCCAGCCACACGTTTTCGCGCGCGGGAAGGAAGTAGCGGTTGAAATTCTGGAACGACACCCCGATGAGCCGCCGGTAGGCCGCCGGATCGAACGACCGGATGTTCACGCCGCCATACTCAATGGACCCCTCCTCCAGATCGTAGAAACGGCACAGCAGCTTGACCAGCGTGCTTTTTCCCGAGCCGTTGTGCCCCACCAGCGCGATTCGCTGTCCGGCCCTCAGCTCCATCGAGACATCGCGAAGGGCGGCCCCCTCCACGCCGGGATACCGGAACGTCACCCTCTCCAGCCGGAAATCCGCGGAACCCTCCGGCACGGGCACCGGAGCCGGCGGCGCCGCCACGGCGGATTTCATTTCCAGAAATTCCCGCACATTGGCCAGGAACAAACTGTCCTCGTAGAGATGCGCCACCGACAGCAACGAGTCGCGCACAAAACCTTCCGCGCGCCGCATGGCCTGCGCGAACCTGACCAGACTTCCCACCGTCATGAGCCCGTGCGCCGCCTGCTCGGCCATGAACGCCAGACATCCAAATACCACGACCACCCCGCCGCACTGCGCCACGAATTCCCCCACCATCTGCTGCTTCAACAGTTCAAGCCGTTCCCCCCGGAGCCGGGCGCGCAGGCGCCGAAACCGCGGGATCAGCGCACGGGCAAATCCGAATGACTTATTTTCCATGGCGAATAGCCCACTCGTCAGCACCCAATGCAGATAGAACGTCTTGCGCTCCGTTTCCGTGCAGGCATTGCGCCACTCGAACAGCTTCCGGGAAACCCTCAGGGCGAAAAAGAAACCCGGCAGCATGCCGGCGCACAACACCAGCGTGATGCCGGGATGATATGCCAGCAGCAAGACAGCCACCCCCGCAAGCGAAACTCCGTTGACCGAGATGCGGGTCAGGTCGTTCACAATACGCAATGGTTTGGTGCGCGCATCGGTCTGCGCCCGGTGCAAGGTGTCCTGGAAAGCGGGCGTCTCGTAAAAGGCCAGGTCCATGGAAGCGGACTGGCGCTGGATCAATTCCTGCACGTGGTCCGCCACCGACTGGCTTTGGTTTTCCGAAATCAGCCCCGCCAACACCCGGCAGCCCGCTTCCAGCAGCCCCACGCCAGCGGCCAGCCCAATCGCCCAAAAGGCCTGCCGGAGATCTGCCCCTCCGACACCGCCCGGCAAGACCGCGATCACCGAATCGACGATTCTTTTCAGCAGCACCAGTGCCGCCAACGGCAAAGCCCCTTGCACCACAACCACGGCCATTGACGCCAGGCACCACCCGGGGCCGCCCTTCCACACCAGTCGAAAGGCATAGGATAACTGAAGGATTCGCTTCATGCGCTCAATTCGGTGTTCATCTGGAGGACAAAGCATAGCGATTGCGTGGACTGCGTCTAGCCCGAATCAATCCACGCCGAATTCCGTGCGATTGCTTCTTGAATACGCGAGAGGGAAAATCTTCTTCCCGATCAAAGTTCGGTGTTCTGCACATCCGGCGCGGGCATGTGGCATCCCTTGTAGATGATGTCCAGCCGGGGCGACCGGCCGCGAAAATCCAGTTGGAGATCGATGTCGTGCAACCCCCGCGCATTCTTCCAGCGGGCTGTGCGGAGTCCCACCAGCGGATGCGCCGCATCGGCAGCCCGCTGCTCTTCCAGGCTCTTTTGGGAAAGCCGGAGCTGATCCAGCGCCTCCTGCTTCCACGCCCGCAAATCGCGCAAATCCCGTTCCAGCGGCGCCATCCCGCGCCGCACCCTTTCGTCGCGATCCGACCAGCGCTCAAACCGCCTCTCCAGCACCGCCCGCTCTTTCCGCAGGCGCTCCTCCGTCTCCGCAATTTCCACATCGTACTGCTTCGCCAGTTCGTCCTGTTTTTGAATCTGCCGCTGATATCCCGACACATCTCGTCTCAATGGCATAGTGGTCTCCACCGGCGCCCCATACCGGCTTCGCAATTCCTCGCGCAAAATCAGGAACCGCCGCTGCGCCTGAGCCACGGAAAGCGGCGGGATATCCTTTCCCGAGGGATCGGCAAATGAAAGCCGCACTCGCGCCAGCCGCCCCTGCACAAACCCGTAGCTCACCAGGCTGGGCAGATCCAGCGTGGTCACCGAATACAACAACCCCCGGTCGCCTTCCCGGATGGGCATGGAGGACTCGGCCGTGCGCACCTCCTCCAATGTCATACCCCAGCGAGTTTGTCGAAAATGGAATTCCTCCGGCACCGACGGCAGCGGCAGGACAATCTCGGGCTCCGGCAATGGTACGGGTAAAACCTCCGGCAAACGCACCGGTTCCAGCTCAACGGCAACCGGCAACACGTCCTCCCGCACGGGCATGGATTCCCCCACCGGCTCCTCCAAGACCCACTCCACCTTCGCCTCTTCATCCGGGGCCTTGTCCTGCGCAGGCCACAGCCAGAATCCCAAACGAATCAGCAACGCCACCGTCGCCAGCACGAACAGCCACCGTTCCCAATTCGTGCCCCTGCCATCCGCCACTGTCTTCATGCCTTTTTCCAGATCTGACTCCCGTGTCCTTCCTTGGCGGTCCCATTCCTATTCCCTTGCGATATCCATCTCAAGCCCAAACTTCACCCTCATGCAAAAAGCCGCCCGAGCCCCTTTCGGGGCTGGACGGCTCGGCAAATCCGGACTGGACCAGACCTACTTGACGTAGTCCTTGATCAGTTTCGGCTTGGCGATCAGCAGGCGGATCCTTTCGTGGTCCATCTGCTTAACCTTGGTCTCGGGAACCCCCAGCGCGGTCAGGCGGCGGGTATGCTCAAGCAGCCGGCGTTTCTTGGCTGCACCACTCTTGCGGGGGCGTGTCGTATCGTTGTTTCGTGCATTGCGGGACATGATGAATCTCCTTACGCTTCCAAATGGCTAAAAAATGGCGACCCCAACGGGAATCGAACCCGTGTTACCAGGATGAAAACCTGGTGTCCTAGACCTCTAGACGATGGGGTCGTCTGCTTCATCGACCATGAAAAAGTCGGCAAACACTAGCCTACTGTCCCTCGGGAAGCAACAGGAATCTTGCAGTTTTTCGGAATTTCTTTTGGCAGAGAGTTTGCAGCAAATCCCCCCACTCCCCGTAGATGCAAAAAAACTATTCGCCCTGCACTGTTTTCGGACTGTTCGGAGCCAGCGGCGGCTTGTCATCCGCAATTTTCCCGGAGATGAACACGTGGCCCTCCTTGGGGTAATGGGTTTGGATGAACACCCACTCTTTCGCAATGCCCGTGTGCGTCGCCAGCGCAACCGCCAACTGGGTCATGACGTCGCCGATCTGGGCATCCGTCATGAAAATCGGCACGTAGAGATCCACGAAAATAACCTTGTCGGTCTTCTCATCCTGGACAACGGGACAATACATGGCATCAAAGGTTTGCCAGAAATAGGTGACCATGTTCTGCGGAATGCCCGTCGCTGCGGAGACATCGGCACTGACCTTGGCCATCACGTCCTTCACATCCAACCCGAGCGGGAGGCTGGTGATTCGCACCATGGGATCGGCGGGGACAATCTGGGCCTTCACGCATACGCCCAAGGCCACAAGAAAAAAGAAGGAAAGAAGCCATCCTCTCACGGATACCCCTCCGGCTGTGTTCATCAATCAATTCAGCTTCAAATTGCGGGCTTTTACGCCGGCGGGACCATTCCAAAGGGCGATTCCGGTTTTCCCTTTTCCCATGGTCTTGAGGTAGGTCTCTGTCGCCACCACCACGATGGACGGATGCATCCCAGAGGCATCTGTTTTGATCGTGAAAATGACCTTGTCATCGCACTTCACGGTGGCCATCCTGGCATCTTTGCGATCAACAATAATCCTCACATCCCGTCGAGGCGGAGCCTTTTCCTGTGCTTTCATGGTGGAGAGAGTACGCCGGAAGGACAGAAAACGCGATTCAATTTTGCACAGGGATCTATTTTTATAAAACAGTATCCCTTCTTCTCCTTCCGCATTTCTGATTTATGATTTCCCGATTCCTTTTATTCTGCTAGAAACGCCCCCATGAATCCAAAAGCCACCGTTCTTCACCATCCTCTCATCGAACACAAGCTTTCCATTTTGCGGAACCGGGACACCGACAACAAGCTTTTCCGGGAAACGCTGAACGAACTTTCCTATCTCATCGTCTATGAAATCACCCGCGATCTCGTCCTCCGGCCGGTGCGCATCCAGACCCCCCTTGCCCCCTGCGACTGCCACCAGCTTGGCGAGCAAGTGCTTCTGGTGCCCGTTCTCCGCGCAGGACTGGGCATGGTCGAGGGCATCCTGAATCTGATTCCATCGGCCAAGGTCGGACACATCGGCGTCTACCGGGATGAAAACACCCTCCGCCCCGTCGAGTACTATTGCAAGCTCCCGCCCAACGCCGAAACCATGCGCGTTTTTCTGCTCGACCCCATGCTGGCCACCGGCGGTTCCCTAGCCTATGCCATCGACCTCCTCAAGGCCAAAGGAATCCAGCGGATCACCGTCGTGTCGATCATTTCCGCCCCTGAAGGACTCGACTCCCTCCGCGCCGCCCACCCCGATGTCCAAATCTATACCGCCATGCTCGACCAGCGCCTCAATGAGAACGGCTATATCCTTCCCGGCCTCGGCGACTGCGGCGACCGCATTTTCGGCACCTTGTAACCCCAGTCGTGACGCTCGAAACCCTCATCTCCACCTACGGGTATGCCGCCATCGCGGCCGGCACGTTCCTCGAAGGCGAAACCGTGTTGATTCTCGGCGGTCTGGCCGCCCAC
Source organism: uncultured Verrucomicrobiota bacterium (assembly GCA_964397035.1). Taxonomy (GTDB): domain Bacteria; phylum Verrucomicrobiota; class Kiritimatiellia; order CAIQIC01; family Lenti-01; genus Lenti-01. Next base: position 11,631 of record CAYNHA010000257.1, on the reverse strand, counting down.
CAAGGCTATCTCTCCATGCCCGGGGTTTGGCTCAGTGCGTTTGCAGCCACTTTGGTGGCCGACCAAACCTATTTTTACCTGGGCCTCGCCAAGGGCCGGGCACCGCTGGAAAACCGCCCCTCATGGAAAGCACGATCGGAAATAGTCTTCCGCCTGCTTCACCGCCACCAGACCCTCGCCACGCTCTGCTTCCGCTTTCTCTACGGACTGCGCATCCTGGTCCCCTTCGCCTTGGGAGCCTCCCGGATTCCCCGTCTCCGCTTCCTCGTGCTGAACATGATCGGTACGGCGCTGTGGGTCAGCACCTACGGAACGCTGGGCTTTCTTTTTGGCCGCACGCTGGACAGCATCCTCGGCAACATGAAGCGCTACGAGGGACGATTCTTTCTGGCCGTGGCCCTCCTGGGGCTGCTGCTCTGGGGCTTCCGCCGCTGGCGCTGGAAAGGCCGGACCTCCGCACCGCCCCCCGACTATCACTTATAATTATAAGTGATAGCTCCGGCTTTCCACGCAATGGAAAAACATTCCGCAATTTTTCCACATAATGGAAAGCGCGCGCTTCGCGAACGGATTGCCGTCAGGCAAGTCCCAACGGGACGAGGGCCAAACGTGGCCCGAAGCCAAAATGTTTCCACACGGTGGAAAACGCGGCAGTTACCGCTTTTTCTTCTTTTCGGGCGGGGGCGGCGGCAGGGGCAAATCCGGACGGCGCACCCGTGTCCGCTCGATGGACTGAGCAAGACGCCACTTGGCGATTTCCGCGTGGTTGCCGCTGGAGAGGATCTCCGGCACAGCCATGCCGCGAAACACTTGAGGACGCGTATACTGGGGATATTCCAGCAGGCCCGTGGTGAAGGATTCGTCCTCAGCCGCCCCCTCCCCGCCCAATGCGCCGGGCAGGAGCCGCACGATGGCATCGGTGACAATGGCGGCGGCAATCACACCGTTGGTCAGGACATAATCGCCGATGGAAATCTCGCGGTCGACCAGCGCCTCGCGAATGCGCTCGTCCACGCCTTCGTAATGCCCGCAGAGAATCAGCAAATGGGCCTCCTTGGAGAGCTCCATCGCCATCGCCTGCTTGAAGGGCTCTCCCTGCGGAGTCATCAGCAGAACCTGCGTCTCGGGGCGCCGCAGGGCTTCCACGGCCTTGAAGACAGGCTCGGGCTTCATCACCATGCCAGGACCGCCGCCATACGGGCGGTCATCCGTGGAAAGATGAACGCCCGTGGCATAGTCGCGGAGGTTGACGCACCGGATCTGAACCAGGCCCGCCTCCTGCGCACGCTTGAGCATGCTTTCCCCCAGGACGCCGTCGAGCATCCGGGGGAAGATGGTGAGGATGTCAATCTGCAACGGCACGGAGGCCATCGGAGAAAGGGGTCTATTCGACCACTTCGAGCATGGCGCGGCGGTTCTGCCGTGCGGCAACGGTGCTGAGCAGGGTGCGGATGGCGCCAACGGTCTTGCCGCTCTTGCCAATCACTTTGCCCACATCGTCGGGATGGCAACGCAGCTCGAAGACGATGGTGCGCTCGCCAATCACTTCGGCAATGCGGATGTCATCGGGATGATCCACCAGCGTCTTGACGACATATTCGATCAGTTCTTTCATGAGAAAGTCCTTAGGGAGGGGAGAATGGAGAAATCCGGGAGGAGTTGGAGGAAACCGCGCGGCCGCGCGGTCTACTTGGCGACCGCAGCCCGGCTCTTTTTGAGCAGGGCCACCACGGTCTCGCTGGGCTGCGCGCCCTTGGCGATCCATCCCTCGACCTTGGGCAGATCGATCTTGAAGTTGTCGGTCTTTTTGCCGGGCTCGTACCAGCCGAGTTCTTCGAGGAAGGAACCGGCGTTGGCGCTGCGGACATCGGCCGCCACAATGCGGAAAAAGGGATTCTTGTTGGAGCCCATTCTGCGGAGACGAATCTTAACTGACATTTCTATTCCTTGGTTATTCCTGATAGTGCCGCCCCGGGCGCGGCCAGACCATGTTGAGGCCCGGGCATGAAACGGGGTGACTTCTATCTGAATTGCCCCCCCCGAGGCAATCTTTTTTGCATCTGTTTCATTTTTTTCGCCATTTGCTGGGCCTGACGAAAGCTCCGCAACAGCTCGTTCACATCGCTGACCTGCAACCCGCTGCCGCGGGCGATGCGCTTGCGGCGGCTGAAATCGATGAGGTCCGGATGCCGCCGTTCGCGGGGCGTCATGCTCAAAATGAGGGCCTCGGTCTTCTTCATCTGCCCGCCGGAATCGTTTTCAATCCGGGCCCGCACGTCGCCCGCAATGGAACTCGCCCCCGGAATCATTTCAAGGATCTTGCCCATGGAACCCATTTTCTTGAGCTGGCGCATCTGGGAAAGAAAATCGTTCAGGTCGAGCCCCTGCTTGCTCTTGAGCTTTTCCTGCATGCGTTCGGCTTCGCCCACATCCAGCGTTTCCTGCACCTTCTCGACAAGGCTGACAACGTCGCCCATGCCCAGGATGCGGGAGGCCATGCGGTCGGGATGAAACAGCTCCAGATCCTCCGCGCGCTCGCCCGTGCCGATGCGCAGGATGGGACATTGGGCCACGGACACGACGGAAAGCGCCGCACCGCCGCGGGCATCGCCATCCAGCTTCGTCAGGATCAATCCCGTGATGCCCACGGCTTCATGGAAGGTCTGAGCCACATTCACCGATTCCTGGCCTATGGCGGCATCCAGCACGAGGACGACGTTCTGTGGCTCCGTGGCGGAGCGCAAGGCTTTCAGCTCCTCGACCAGATCGGTGTCGATCTGGAAGCGGCCACCGGTGTCGTAGAGAACGATGTCGTAATAGTTCTCACGGGCAAACTTAAAGGCGCGGCGGCCCAAATCGGGAACACTCTCGCCGGGCTCTGGCTTGATGATCCCCGCCCCGCTTTGGCGGGCCAGCACCTCCAGCTGGTCCACGGCGGCTGGCCGGCGAATGTCGCACGCCACCAGCAGAACCTTCTTGCCCTTCTGCTTCCACATGCGGGCCAACTTGCCGCAGGTGGTGGTCTTGCCCGAACCGTGAAGTCCCAGCATCATCACTTCCGCCGGAATGGCGGAAAGGTCGAAATCCTTTTGCTCGCCGCCCAGCAGCGCCACCAGCTCGTCGTGAACGGCTTTGATGATCTGCTGTCCCGGCGTGACGCTGCTGAGCACTTCGGCGCCCAGGCTCTTGGCCTTGACGCGCTCGATGAAGTCCTTGGCCGTGGCATAGTGGACATCGGCCTCCAGAAGCGCCATGCGAACTTCGCGCAGGGCGTCCTGGATGTTCTTCTCGGAAATCTGGCCATACCCGCGCAGGTTGCGGAAGGCCGATTGCAGGCGGTTGGAAAGGCGATCAAACATGGTTACTTCCCGCTGGGTTCAACTTGGGTTTCCACTTGGACGCGGATGAGGCCTCGTCCATCGCACCGGGGACAAGTGCCCACGTTGCCGGTATCGTAAAATTCCACCCGCCCCATTCCGCCGCAGGCCGGGCACTTGCGATCGGATGCATCCAGCCGCCGTATCATGCGGAAGCCCACGCCCTGGCAAATGGGACACATTTCTTTTTCTGAACCGCCTGACGAACGATAACCGCTTCCCAGGCAACTTTCGCAGACAATCTTCTCGGCTTCGCCGGAATCCATCCCCGCGTCTTCCAAGGCAATCCCCTTTTTTTGCAGCATCCACTGGCTGATTTTCTTTGTGAATCCCGGCGGAAGCGTATCCGTTGACGCGTTGTTCTTGGCCTCCTGCATCCAATGGGCCTGCAGGACAGCCCCCACCACCACGAACACCATCAGGGCCATGCCGTAGCGGCCCTTGTTGCTACGCGGGGGCAGCGGACGGGAAGCGATCAGCGGCTCGTCCGCTCGCTCGTCACGACGCGTGCCCGTCCGGCGTAGTCGAACAGGAGCTTCTGGTTTTTGAATTGGGGAGTCCGACACAAAATCTCCATCGCGGTTTCGGCCTGGTCATCGCCGATTTCCATCATTAACCGTCCCGCCGATGAAAGCACACGGGCCGCCTCTTCGACAAGCCGCGAAATCACTCGCAGGCCATCGGGTCCCCCATCCAGGGCTAGGCGCGGCTCAAAGGCCCGCACGGTCCTGTCCAGTCGTCCGCATTCGGCGGAGGCAATATACGGCGGGTTCGATATCACCACATCCACGCTCGCATCATCTATCCCCTCCAGAAGATCCCCCAGAAAGAACTTCACCTCAACCCCCAAGGCTTGGGCATTCTGGCGAGCCAGGTCCAGTGCATCCGAACTCAGTTCTGTGGCCCACACGTGAAGAGTAGGCATCCGTTTCGCCAGCGCGCACGCGATGCACCCCGTGCCCGTGCACACATCCACCACCACGGGACGCCCCGGCTGCCCCCTCAGAAACGCCTCGGCACATTCCACGAGCTGCTCGGTTTCGGGACGTGGGATAAGGGCACGGGAATCGCACTGCATGCGCAGCCCCATGAAATCCGTTTCGCCAACGACATACTGCACGGGCTCATCCGTCTCCAGACGCGCCATGGCGGCCTCGAATTGGCGCGCCTGCCCCGGTGTAGGAATCTCCGCCCCGTAGCGCACCCCGTCGAGCAAGCCGCATCCCAACAGGTGCGAGAGCACCCACCGGAGTTTGTTTTCGCTCTCTTCGATCCCCGCCCGCTCCAGCCGCTTCCTTCCCCGGGCCAGCAACGCTTCCCAGTTGCAAACGCCATCCGGCATCAGCGGGCCGATCCCATCTGGGCCGCGAGCCGCAATTCGATGTCGCGCGCCTGCAACGCTCCGATAACGTCGTCCAGCTTGCCTTCCACAATCTGGTCAAGGCAGTACAGCGTCAGGTTGATGCGGTGGTCCGTCAATCGATTCTGGGGAAAATTATAGGTCCGGATGCGCTCGCTGCGATCACCTGAACCGATCTGCGACTTGCGCTCATCCGCCATCTTGTCGTGGTCCTGCTGGCGCTTGAGGTCCAACAGGCGCGCGGCAAGAACCCGCATGGCCTTGTCGCGGTTCCGATTCTGGCTTCGCTCATCCTGGCACGCCACCACCAGCCCCGTTGGCAAGTGGGTGATGCGAATGGCCGACTCGGTCTTGTTGACCTTTTGCCCGCCTGGACCGGAGGCGCAATAGAGATCGATGCGCAAATCCTCGTTCTTGATCTCCACCTCGCTGACCTCTTCCACTTCGGGCAGCACGGCCACGGTCGCCGCCGACGTGTGGACGCGACCCTGCGCCTCGGTGGCTGGAACACGCTGCACGCGGTGACCCCCGCTTTCGTATCGGAGGGTCTTGTAGACATCCGTTCCCTCGACCGAGAAAATGATTTCCTTGAAGCCACCCAAATCCGACGGCGACACATCGATCACGCCCGTCTTCCAGCCACGCCCATCGGCGAAACGGGTGTACATGCGGTAGAGGTCGCCAGCAAACAACGCCGCCTCTTCCCCGCCGGTGCCTGCACGGATTTCCATAATGGTGTTGCGACTGTCATCGGGATCCGGCGGCAGCATCAGCCCCATGAGCCGGTTTTCCACCTTGGGCAATTCGGCTTCCAGCTCCGCCTTTTCCGTGCGCGCGATCTCCAGCATTTCCGGGTCGTTGGCGCAGTCAGCCAGCAGTTGCGCATTCTCGCCCAGCAACCGACGCAAACGCTGATATTCCGTCGAGACCAAGGTCAGGTCACGCAAGCGCTGATGCTCGCGAACCAGCTCCTTGAAGGTCCGGGGATTGGAGGCCGCGCCCGGCACCGACATGGCTTGCTCCAGTTCCTCGGCGCGCGTGGCCACCTGCTGAAAATAGAGTGGGTCCAGTTCCATGGGAATATCCGGGTTCAGAAAAACGCAAAACGGGCCGGATGCTCCCCCGTGGGGAAAATCCGGCCCGTCTTGCCGTCAAGCTACTTCTTGGCCGTGGCCTTGCGGGCGTAGCGCTTGTTGAAGCGGTCCACGCGCCCTTCGGTATCGATAAACTTGGCCTGCCCCGTGAAATAGGGATGGCAAGCCGCGCAGGTGTTCACGCTCATGGCCTTGATGGTGGAGCGAGTTTTCAGCACATGGCCACATGCGCAGGAAATCGTCGCGTCTTCGTACTTGGGATGGAGGTCTTTTTTCATTTTTCGGGTTCCGTGTTGTAGGCACCCGGAAGTTGCCGGATGCAAAAATCGCGCGAAACCTATCACCCGGCCCCCTCCTTGGCAAGTGGCATTTTGCCCTTTTGCAAATACCGATCGTATCCTTGCTTCATTGATCTGATATCTCTCTTCACTGATTCCGGAAAAACGCAACCGCATCAAATCAACTAGTTATTATAATAACTAGTCAAAATCTCTTCGCCGGTTTTCGACTTTTTCATTTGAAATCCGGATCCATCGGTATTCATCCGAGGGGTTCATCGAAACGGCCCTTCCTTTCCTCTGGCGCCGTTTGGATTCCAAAGCAGGCGAAAGCCAATGAAATGGGGATGCGCCCGCAAGCACCGAGGCTCTTCTTGGCTTTCAACAGGGGGGTGTGTTAGCTTCTCAACATGCCTATGCGACACCTTTCCTCCATTCGTCCGGTCTGGATTCTCGGGATCCTGCTCCTCGGCATTTCAGTCTGGTTTTTTCAACGAAAAGCTCCCCCCTCCTCCCCGTCTCCTGGCCCCACTCAGGAAGAAGCGGCCGTGCAGGCGGCTCCGGACGTTCTGCGCGTGGCCCGGAATCTGCCACCATCCCCCGCCCAGTCGCCAACCGAAGGCCCCGCCATTCGCCTGCGCACGGTCACGCTTTCGCCTGTCGATTCCCTCTCCAGCTCCCTCCAGCCCATCCATGCCCGGCCATCTGCGCGAGGATATCCTTGGATGGTGCTCTTCGACTCTCCCATTCAACCGGAATGGAACACTGCGCTGGAAAAGGCGGGAGCTACCGTGCGCGCCTATCTCCCCGATCATGCCTTGCTCATCGAAGTCCCGACTCCGTCGCTCTCCCGCCTGCGTTCCCTCGCCCACGTGGCCTGGTCGGGAGAATACCGCCCCGCCTACAAGGTACAGCCGCTGCTGGCCGGTCTGGCTAAGGAAAAACCCGCACTGCCTCTGCCTATCACCATCCAAACTTTTTCTCCCGACGATGTGAACGGACTTGTCCAGCAACTCACCGCCGCAGGCGCTTCCGACATCCGGGCCACCTCCGCCAAGCGCTGGGGAATCGTCCGTGCCGTGCTTCCCGCGCAGGCGGCCGTGGAACTGGCCCGCCTCCCCGAAGTGCAGTGGGTGGAGCAACGGGAAATTCCGCGCTTTCTGAACGATCAGGCCCGGGCCACCCCCCGCCTCAACATCGATGCCGCACGAGACGCACACGGTCTCGACGGAACCGATCAAATTGTCGCCATCGCCGATACCGGCATCGACACGGGCGACACCAACACCCTCCACCCCGACTTCGCCAACCGCATTCTCCACGTTTTCGACACTGGCCGTCTCACCAATTGGAGCGACACCTACTACCACGGCACCCACGCCGCAGGCTCCTTGGCCGGTTCCGGAGCCGCCTCGGACGGGCAATACCGAGGGGCCGCCCCTGCCGCCAAGCTGGTTCTCCAGTCCGTCATGACCGCCGCCAACACGCTGGCCCTGCCCGACGACCTGAATGATTTCTACGCCCCCCCGTACGGCATCGGAGCGCGCATCCATTCCGACAGTTGGGGCAGCGCGGTATTCGGGCAATACACCGTCGACTCCATGACCAGCGACGAATTCATCTGGGACCATCCCGATCTGCTGGTCGCCTTTGCCGCCGGAAACGAGGGCACCGACTCCGACCGCAACGGCGTTGTGGACCTCTCCTCGATGGATGCCCCCGGCTCGGCCAAGAACGTGCTGACTGTGGGCGCCTCGGAAAGCGGAAGACCCGCCGGATCGGGCGGCTATTCCAGCCGCACCTATGGGAGCACATGGCTCACCGATTACCGAGCCCCCCCCATCTCCAGCGATCTCATTTCGGCCAGTCCACCGGAGTCTCCCCAGGGAATGGCGGCCTTCTCCTCCCGCGGCCCCACGGCTGATGGCCGGACCAAGCCTGACATTGTGGCACCCGGCACCGACATCATTTCGGTCCGGTCGCGTGCCTCGTCCTCCACCGGCTGGGGTGTTTTGGAATCCAACACCAACTATTGCTTCATGGGCGGCACCAGCATGGCCACGCCCCTCGCCGCCGGTTCCGCCACCTTGGTGCGCCAATATTGCATGGACTTCCTCGGCATGACGCAACCTTCCGCCGCGTTGCTCAAGGCCGCCCTTGTCGGCGGAGCCCGCTCCCTTTTCCCCGGCCAGTATGGCACCAATCAATTTCTCGAAATCCCCGAACTCCCCCGCCCCAATGTCGTCGAGGGTTGGGGACAAATCGATGTGACCGGCACCCTCTTCCCCACCTCGTCCATCCAAGCCGTCTTGATGGAAGGCCCCTCGCCCCTTTCCACGGGCAACAGCACCTCCTTCCCGTTCTCCGTCCACAGCCCCGCGCCGCTCAACGTGGCCATGGCCTACAGCGATTATCCCTCCGCCCTTTCCGCCGCCATCAATCTGGTCAACGATCTGGACTTGCGGCTGATCGCCCCCGACGGCACCCCCCACTATCCCAATGGCCTGGACCGCGCCGACACACTCAACAACGTGGAAGGCATCGACGTCGCAAACGCACAAACCGGACTCTGGACGCTCGTTGTTTCCGCACGCAATGTCCCGCAGGGGCCCCAACCCTATGCGCTCTATTTGCGCGGCGCACTCCACATGCCGGTCACGATCGAGCACACGCCCTTGCCCAACACCTTCATCACCAACCAACCCTATCTGGTTTCGGCCACGCTCTCCACCTTTGGCCTTTTGGACACCAACACGATCTTTCTGCATTGGAACACCACCGGCTCCACCAACCTCTTCACCACCCAGCCGCTCCGACCTGCGGCAAGCAACCTTTTCGAGGCTGAAATTCCCATGCAGCCCCTTGGCACCCGCGTCCACTACTACCTGTCCGCCGGTTCTCCAGACCTTCCTTCCTGCCACCCCGCCGGGGCCCCGGCCGAACTCCACTCCTTCGAGATCACTCCGCCGCTGGCCCTCGCCGTGAGCGGCCTGCCTTCCAATCTATTCACCGTTGAGCCTCCCTATGGCGTGCAATGGGTCGCCTCCAACTTCACGGTCCGCGCCACGACGAGCTATTCCCTCCAGGGAACCAACGGCTGGCGCACCGCGTGCATAGGATGGCAAGGCGGAGGCTCCGTTCCGCCAACCGGCACCGCGGATTTCTGCAACTTCACCATGACGGGGCCTTCCATCATCACATGGCTGTGGCAACCGCAAACGGCCCTGATGCACACCTCCTCGCCCACTGGCGCCTTGGCCAGCAACACGTGGCACGAAACCGGCAGCTTCGCCTCCAGCCTATGGGCCCCCGAAAGCCATACCTCCAGCAACAACCCGCTCACCTTCGCAGGGTGGACGCTCGATGGCATGCGCTGGCCCACCAACAACGCCCCTTCCCGCCTGCAAATCCACGGCATTCCCATGGCCGCCCCGCACCTTGCCACCGCCACCTATCTGCCCACCACGCAGGATAGCGATGCCAACCATCTGCCCGACTGGTTCGAATTCCGCTACTTCGGCCAGCTCGGCCAAAACCGCTATGACGATCCCGATCACGACAGCTTTGAAAACGAATTGGAAGCCGCCGACCACACCGATCCCCTCGATCCCTCCTCGACGCCCGCACCGCCGGTCATCCAGCACGATCCCCTGCCGCCCATTGCCACCTCGCCCGCTCCGTGGATGGTCTCGGCCACCGTCACCGACAATTACCATGTCGCCTCCGCCACCCTGCACTGGCAGCGCAACGGCGGACTGCTCCGCTCTGCCGTCATGACCGGCGATCCCAACCAGCCGACCCGCTTCACCGCCCAGATTCCCTCCCCAGTCCGCAGCGGAGACCAGGTGGCCTATTTCATCTCGGCCATGGATGATGCCGGCTTCTACGCCCAGTCCACCATCTGGACCGTGTCCGTTGCCTATGCCCGCCTGGCCGCCTCACCCGCTTCCGTGGAGGTTTCCGCCCTGGCTCATACGCAAACCAATGCCACTCTTCTTCTCCACAATCCGGGCAACCAGCCTCTCATCCTCTCCATCGAAACCGCTCCGATCGGCTTTGCCGACGATGTGGAATCCGGCACCAATGGCTGGACCAAACCCGACGGAAATTTCGATTGGCACATTAGCGCGCAACGCGCCAACTCTCCCACCCAGGCCTGGTATTGCGGAATGGAAACCACGAGTGTCTATCTCGATTCCACCCACGCGGCCCTCGTTTCCCCTTCCATCCATCTGGCCGCCCTTGCCCCGCGCCTCGACTTCGTCCACCGCGCGCGCTTTGAGGCTGATCGCGACCGTTTCCCCGATGGCATCCACTACTGGGATTCCGGAATTCTGGAAATCAGCGACAACGACGGCCTCACCTGGCAATCCCTGACCCCGGAAGGCGGCTATCCGGGCCTCATCACATCCAACCCCGTTTCCCCCTTTGCCCCCGACACTCCCTGCTTTGTGGACACAACCGACTGGGATCCCGTCGGCGCCGATCTCTCCGCCTACGCCAACCGCGAAATCCGTCTCCGCTTCCGGTTTGGCGCCGACATGTACACCGTCGCCGAAGGCTGGCGCATCGACGACATCATCGTTTCTCCCCGCACGGAATACGCCGGATGGCTCTCCCTGCCCACCACCAACCTCACCCTCGATCCGGGACTGTCGTCCAACCTGGTTTTGAATCTCGATACCACGCCCCTGCCCCCCATGGCCTCTGGACATCTGGCGCTATTTATCCACCACAACGACCCCGAGCAACCCTCGCCCATCGTCATTCCCGTGGCCCTGCACAACATCACCCGCCGCGTACGCATCACCACCGAGGGCGAAGGCGAAGCCTCCCCCGATGGTGAATCCCTCCTCGCGCCAAACACCCCCTTCACCGTGGATTTCTCCTCAGACGCAGGCTTCTTCATCGCCGACCTCCAAACCAACGCCACCCTCGTCCCGCTCCCCGAAGTGGTCTCCACCCAGACCCTTCATTGGACATCGCTTTCCAGCAATATGGACATCCACGCCACGTTCGCCCCCTTGCTTCCGGAAGACCTGGTCCCGCCGGAATGGCTTGCGTTCTACGGCCTCACCAATCGCAACGGAATGGCCGAATCCAGCCTCGATCAGGATGGCGATGGCCTCCTGACCTGGCAGGAAGAGCAAGTGGGATCTTCCCCTATCAACCCCGCCGATGCCCAGTTGTGGGTCCGCCTGTTGCCGCCGGAAGAACCCAACACCGAATGGCGCATCACGTGGCAAGCCTTCACGAATCGATCGGCCTCCTATTCGGTTCTCTCCACCTCCAACCTAGTCGAAGGCTTCGTCCCCTTCACCAATCTCGTGGCCGCCCCCCCCCGTCATGACCTCGCCGCCGCTTCCATCCGGCCACATGTTCTTCGGCGTGCAAAAACAGTGAGGCGCCCTTCGGGGAAAGCCACCCGTTTTTTCCACAGTGTGGAAGTTTTTCCAAAAAGTTTTCCACACTGTGGAAAAACCCGAAACTTCAGCCCGGTGTGCGCGTCATCTGAAAACTCA
>CAYNHA010000256.1:0-10594 GCA_964397035.1 uncultured Verrucomicrobiota bacterium | reverse complement strand
CGACTGCAGCTCCCACTTGCACTGGCCCTTGCCGATCAGAGAATTTGCCCCAAACGTCGCCGGAATCAGCCGATCCATTTCCGGATTCCACACGTCGTAATCCGCGCCATTCAAGATCCCCTCGAAATCCGCCGCGCGCCCCCGCAGATAGCCCGACAGCCCATTGCCGCCCGGCTCCGACATCACTTCCTTCCCATACGTCGGCGAAACCGTCGTGATCGCATCCGCCAGCACAATTCCGCCCTTCAGCAAATTGATCTTGCCCCACGACTCCAGCCGGTCCGCCGTGAAATACTCCGGCCCCAGTCCCAGATAGCCCAGCGCCGACGGGTGGTAATAGCCCTGGTACGACTGGTTGTGGATCGTCAGCACGCTCCCCGCGCGCCCGAACGGAACGCCACTCTTCCGCCACGCATCCAGCAGCGCCGGAAACACCGCCGTCGGCCAATCGTGCACGTGCACCACATCCGGCATCCAGCCCCGGTCCCGGCAAATCTGCGCCGCCGCCATGCACAGCAGCCCGAAGCGGAATGCATTGTCGCCAAACTCCGCCCCGTGGTCGTCGTACAGCCCGCCCCGCGCAAAAAACCGGTTATGCTCCACGAACCACACCGGCACATCCCCATCCGCCGTGCCGCGCCAAACCCCGCAGCCGTTCACCTCGCCCCCGCCGCACATCACCCGGCACGAAGGCTCCGCACTCAGCCCGTACTTCTCGCGCGAAATCGAATCATACAGCGGAATCGCCACCCTCGCATCCACCCCCAGCCGCCGCAGCGCCTTGGGCAGGCTCGCCACCACATCGCCCAGCCCCCCGCACTTCGCATACGGCGCGCACTCCGACGCCACAAACAACACCTTCATCGCCGTCTCCGGCACCGGCACAGCGGAAGCCACCTTTTTCTGCGCGTTCTTTCTCATCCCGGCAGTATAGCCCCCCGCCCCGCCCGTCTCCAACCGTTTTTTCCAAAAGAAACGCATCGAACGCCCCCCCCACTTGAACATTGAATATTGGATATTGGACATTGAGATTTCCCTCGTTTTTCCGTTCCCCCGGGATTGCGCACCACCTCCGCCTGCCGTACACTGCCCCGCACTATGGACATGCTGCTCAACTTCAACGGTCCCTCCGACACGCGCCTCTTCTTCTTCGACACCGAAACCACCGGCCTGCCCCGCAACTGTAAGGCCCCCCTCCGCGACCTCGACAACTGGCCCCGCATGGTCCAGCTCGCCTGGCTCCTCTGCGACGAAGCCGGCAACGAACTCGCCCACGCCTCCCGCATCATCCGTCCCCAGGGCTACACCATCCCCCACGAAGCCTCCCGCGTCCACGGCATCACCACCGAGCGCGCCCTCGCCGAAGGCATCCCCCTCGCCGACGCCATCGCCGAAGCCCTCCCCCCGCTCGAAAAAGCCGCCGCCGCCATCGCCCACAACATTTCCTTCGACGAAAAAATCCTCGGCGCCGAATGCCTCCGCCTCTCCCTTCCCTATCCCTTCGAGAAAAAGCCCCTGCGCTGCACCATGAAGGAATCCACCGACTTCTGCAAACTCCCCGGCATGTACGGCTACAAATTCCCCAACCTCACCGAACTCCACCGCAAGCTCTTCAAGAAAGCCTTCGACGACGCCCACAACGCCCTCGCCGACGTCCGCGCCTGCAAAGCCGCCTACTTCGAGCTCCGCTCCCTCGGCGTCATGGCCTGAAGACAAATTCGGATCGACTCCGCCCTCGGCCCCTCCACCGCGAAATCGCGGCTCACCCGCCAGCCCGCCAGCGCCGCCACTTCGCCGCCGCACTCCACCACCACGCGGCCGTTCCGCTCCGCCCGCGGCACCTTCAAATCCGTAAAAATGTCCGACAGCTTTTTGCTCCCCGTCATTCCCAGCGGCTTCATCCGGTCCCCCTCCCGCCAGCTACGCAGAACCAAATCCCGCCCCGCCACCGCCGCCGCCGACAGGCACACCTCGTCCGCCCGCCGCGAAAACCCCCGGCCCTTTCGAATGTTCACCTGCGGCGCGACATCGCCCGCCCCGCCATTTTTCCACACAATGGAAAACTTTTTCGCGATTTTTCCACACAATGGAAAAAATGTTTCCACACTGTGGAAAACTTGCTTTTCGGGGGGCACGCCGGCCGCCCGCAGATCGGCCAGCGCGTGGCGACGGCGAATCGCCAGCGGCGCTTGGGGATTGCGCGGCGTTTTTTGAGCTAGCTTGGACATGACCTCTTCTTCGGCCGCCGCAATATCGGCCAGCCGCAGGAGCGCCTGCCGCACGGCGGGATTCAGGCGCTTTTCCAGGAGCGGCAGGATTTCGTGTCGCACGCGGTTGCGCATCGCAAAATCCTTCGCATTGGTTTCGTCTTCGCGCCAGCGTTGCTTCCGCTGGCGTAGAAAGGCGACGATTTGCGATCGCGTGGCATCGCGCAAGGGTCGGACGATCGTCACGCGGCCTTGCTTCGCGGAATAGGCGATTCCGGCGAGGCCGGAAATGCTGGTGCCGCGCACGATGCGCATCAAGACCGTTTCGGCCTGGTCATCCGCCGTATGCCCCGTGGCAATGAACGAAAACTTTTCGCGCCGGGCGGTCGCGAGCAAAAAGTCGCGCCGCACACGGCGGGCGGCCATTTCGAGCGATTCGCCGCTTTTCTTGGCTTCGGCGGGGACATCGAATTTTCCGAGGAAAAATGGAATTTTCCATTTTTTGGCCAGCGTCGCCACAAAGCGCGAATCGGCGGTGGCGGTTTTTCCGCGGATACCGTGATGGACATGAGCGAGGGCCATCTCGCACCCCATCTGCTGCAAAGCCAGCGCCAGCGCGGTGGAATCGGCGCCGCCGCTGGCGGCAACCAAAACGCGCTTCCCGCGAAGGTGCGGAAAGCGCGTGGAAACGGTTTTTTCAACCGTTGAAATCACCCGGAACTCACTTCTTCGGAACGAGACGTTCGAGGCCGCCCATGTAGGGGCGGATGGCTTCGGGCAGGAGGACGGAGCCGTCTTCCTGCTGGTAGTTTTCGAGAATCGCCACGTAGAGGCGCGAGAGCGCCACGCCGGAGCCGTTCAGCGTGTGGACGAATTCCGTTTTGCCCTGCGCATTCTTCCAGCGGATGTTGGCGCGGCGGGCCTGGAACGATTCGAAGTTGCTGCACGAGGAATCTTCGAGCCAGCCGTTGTGACCGGGGGCCCATAGCTCGATGTCGTAGCACTTGGCGGCGGCAAAGCTCATGTCGCCGGAGCACAGTTGCAGGACACGGTAGGAAAGGCCGAGTTTCTGCAACACGTCTTCGGCGTCGCCCACGAGGGCTTCCAGCGCGTCGTAGGAGGTCTCGGGCGGAACGAACTGGACCATCTCCACCTTGTCGAACTGGTGCACCCGGATCAGGCCGCGCGTGTCCTTGCCGGCCGCCCCCGCCTCGCGGCGGAAGCACGGCGTGAAAGCCACGAACTTGAGCGGCAAGGGGTCGCGGATGATTTCCTCGCGGTAGATGTTGGTGACGGGCACTTCGGCGGTGGGGATCAGCCAGAGGTCGTCGTTCTGGATGTGGTACATGTCCTCGGCCATCTTCGGAAGCTGGCCGGTGCCGGTCATGGTGGCCGTGGTCACCACATGCGGCGGCGAAATTTCGGTGTAGCCGTGCTGCGTGGTGTGCAGGTCGAGCATGAACTGGATCAGCGCGCGTTCGAGGCGGGCGCCGGGTCCCGTGAAGAGCGGAAAGCCCGTGCCCGACATGCGCGTGGCGCGTTCGAAATCGAACAGCCCCAGCGATTCGCCCAGGACCACGTGGTCCTTGGGCTTGAACGAAAATTCCTTCTTCGTGCCCCACTCGCGCACCACCACGTTGTCGGCGGCGTCTTCGCCCAAGGGTACGCTGGAGTGCGGCAGGTTGGGAATCGCCAGCACAAGCTGGCGCTGCGCTTCCTCGATCTCGCGGATGGTGGTGTCGAGGGCGGCGATCTGTTCGCCGATTTCGCGCGTCTGGCGCTGGATTTCGGTGGTGTCCTGCCCGGCTTTTTTCAGCTCGCCGATTTTCTTCGAGACGGCATTGCGCTCGTTCTTGAGGCGGTCGCCTTCGGTGATGGCCGCACGGCGGCGCTCGTCGAGCTCCAGCACGGCGGAAATGTCCACGGCCGAGTGGCGGGTCTTGAGGCCGGCACGGACAAAATCGGGGTTTTCGCGGATGAGCTTGATGTCGAGCATGGGGTGACCTCGTGGGCGTTATTCGGCGGCGGCGGGTTCGGCCTCGGGGACCTCTTCGGCGGCGGGCGCTTCCGGCGCGCCTTCCACCAGGCGGAGGCTCGCCTCCTGCGCCAAACGCGAGAACCGGGTCTGGCAGGGCGGACAGAAGTTGCCGCTCATCTGGTCGAGGTCTTCGGTCTTTTCATAGCCCACCAGCACGCACAGCGGGAAGGGACAGGGCGCCATGTCCAGCAGCATGGCCATCACGCGCAGGGCTTCCTGCCGGTGCGGCGCTCCAGCTTGGCTTCGTCCACCTTCTCGCCCAGCCGGGCCAGGTTCAGCACGGCAAAGCGCACATCGGGGAGGCAAACGCCCTGGGGCTGCTGAGTGTCCGCGGCCGCCAGCACGATGATGCTGTGATCTTTTTTGCCCAGCGTCTTGGCGGCGGCTCGGCCAATGGATTCCAGGCTCTGGCCGGCCTCCACGGGAATGGCAGGGGCCAGCGTCACGACCGCTCCGGAGTTCAATTCCATGTAGGCACGGGTTTTTTCGACAAGGGCCGGATTCACCTCGCCCGCCGTGGCCAGCAAAAAGGTGCGTTCTTCTGCGGCTCGGGAAAAAGAGGCCGCCATCAGGCCCAGCAGCAACAGCATCATTTTCTTCATCGAAATTTCTCCTTAAAAAAGTCCCTCTGCTTATATGCAAAAAAAACGGGTTTCGCAACCCGTTTCAAAAATCGGAATTCGATGGCCCCTGGAGGTCAGCAGTTCTCGCAGTATTCGCACCGCATCTTCTGGACCTTGGTCAGGGTTTCCAGGCAGGACGCGTGGGCCTTGGGCAGGTCCGCGAAATGGATCACCGTGCGGTAGCCCTCCCCTTCCTTCTCGCTCTTCACGACAACGCCGCAGCATTTCACGTTGACGGGATCCCCACCGGCGGTCGGCTTGATGGCCATGTCGAAATCATAGACATTGAACTCGGGAATCGGGCGGGGGGAAATGAACTTCATGCCCAGATGGCAAATGTGGAGGTCGTCCAGCTTGCCCAAGGGGGCATCCGCTTCCAAGGCAAGAGAAACATTGTAGTCGCCGAATGTGTACTCTGTTGTCGTCATATTCTGTCGTCTTCAGCACTTTTTCTCCCCCCCTACCGCTGTCAAGTCTACCCCACTTTGCCCGTCCGTCAAACAGCCCCTACGTTTTTTTCGCTTTCAGGCCGAGCAGCCGGTTGAAATGTTCCTGGTGGTGGGCCAGTTCTTCGGTGGCCCAGCTCTCCGCCTCGACCGCCCGCGCATCCAGAGCCGCGAAATCCAGCCCCATCGGCGCTCCCAAATGCCGCTTGGCGGAAAGGGCGTCGTCGGGGCTGCGGCCGCTCAACTGCTCCAGGTGGGCCTTCACCTCGTGGTAGGCATCGCGGAAGGGCATGCCCGCCGCCACCAGTTCCAGCGCGCGGTC
This sequence comes from uncultured Verrucomicrobiota bacterium, assembly GCA_964397035.1. Lineage (GTDB taxonomy): Bacteria > Verrucomicrobiota > Kiritimatiellia > CAIQIC01 > Lenti-01 > Lenti-01. The sequence goes on along the minus strand of CAYNHA010000256.1, from coordinate 4,958 downwards.
GGTCGCAAACACCTCGGGTCCAAAGGCCCGCCGCAGGGCTTCGCCATCCACCTCCAGGCCAGCCACCAGGGGCGTCAGGATGAGGAGCGACGAAATGGCCAGCTCCAGCCCCGAGAAAAAGGGCTCCTTGGTCTCCTGCAGGTCGCGGTTGTAGCCCGACGGGGCCGCGCGCAGAATTTCGGCCACCACGTTCGCGTGGCCCAGCACCTTGGCAGCCTTGGCGCGCAGCAGCTCCAGCACGTCCGGGTTCCGCTTCTGCGGCATGATGCTGCTGCCGGTCGTGAATTCCCCCGGCAGGCGGAAATAGCCGAATTCCGGCATCGAAAAAAGGATGAGGTCCTGGGCCAGCCGCGACAGCGTGAGCATCATCTGCCCCAGCGCGGACAGGATCACCGATTCGAGCTTCCCGCGCGCCTGGTTGGCATGCAGCACGTTGTGGACCGGCTTGGCGAATCCCAGCAGATCGCTCGTGAGCTGGCGGTCGATGGGCACCGGCACGCCGTAGCTGGCGGCGGAACCCAGCGGACATTGGTCGTTCAATTCATAGGCCGCCATCAGGAGGGTCAGGTCGTCCAGCAACCCCTCCGCCCAGGCCGAGGCCCACAACCCCACGCTCGAAGGCATCGCCGGCTGCATGTGCGTGCGGCCCACCATCGGCACCTTTTCGTGCTCCTTCGCGAACGCCAGAAGCGTACGCGAAAGTTCCGAGGCGGCAAAGACGGCCTCGAGAAGACGGGTTTTCGCAAACAAACGCAAATCCACGGCAACCTGGTCGTTCCGGCTGCGGCAGACATGCACACGCTTGCCCAGATCGCCCAGCTTTTCGGTGAGGCGGCGCTCCACGGCCAAATGCACATCCTGATCTTCCAGCGTGATGGTGAACCGGCCGGCGGCGGCATCGGCGAGGATGTTCCGCAGCTCCGCAATCACGCGCCGCGCATCCTTGGCGGTCATGAGGGGCGGCTTGACCGGCACGCGGGAAAGCATGGTGACGTGGGCGGCGGTGCCGAAGCAGTCGGCCTCCACCAGCGCCATGTCCAGCACACGGTCCTGCCCAGCCGTATAGGCCAGGACATCCGAGTCCACCACCCCCACCGTCGTGCTGCGGCGCATCCTAGTGCTGAATCCGCTTGATCTTGAACATGTGCTTTTCGGGCTCCGCCAGGAATTCGGGAGGGAGCTCGATCCGCACGGTTTTGCCCTTTTCATCGTCATGGGAAGTACGCGGGGCGGAAGGGGCCGAAGGGGCGGAAGCGACCGGCGGACGCGGCGGCGGAGCCAGCTTGGCCTTGGGCAATTCAATGATGCCGCCCGGGATCTGAAAGCTCTTTTGGCAGACCGGGCAGTCGATGGTCTCGCCCGCCATGTCTTCGGGGCCGTTGAGGTTTTGACCGCAGTGGGGGCAACTGAAATTGATATCGGCCATGATCGGATTCCTCGCGTTCGTTTTTCTACGCCATTCTTAAAGCGTCTGTAAAACTACCACATCCACTAGGGCTTGGGAAGCCCCGGAATCCGCCCGTAGTGAATTTTCCACAGGCAAAGGCCGTGGGCCGGAGCGGTTTCCACGCGGGCGGTGCGCTGTTTGCTGGCCAGCAGGACCGGCGTTTCCGACACCGGTACCGCGCCGGTCCCCACCCGGAGCAAATGGCCGGCCAGACTCCGCACCATCTTGTAGAGAAACCCGTCACCCAGCACGGAAACCGTCACCAGGCTCCCCTGCTTGCGGATGGAAATCCGCCACAGCGTCCGCACCGTTCCGCCGATTTCGCGGTGGGGATTCGCCGAAAACGACGCAAAATCATGCGTCCCCACCAGCCGCGCCGCCGCCTGCCGCATCGCCTCCACGTCCAGCGGCAGGCGCACATGGACGGCCTGTCGGCGATGCAGCGGACAGGGCACCGGCCCGTTCCAGAACGTGTAGCGGTATTCCTTGCCCTTGGCGTCGTAGCGCGCATGGAAATCGCTCCGTGTCCGGCGCAGTTCCATCACGCGGACGGAATCCGGCAGCAACGCATTCAGCGCCCGCTGGAGCTTCCACCCCTCCCACGGGCGGGCCAAATCGAAATGCGCCACCTGCGCCCGCGCATGCACACCCGTATCCGTGCGACCGCAGGAATGGACGTGAACCAGCCCCCCCGTCAGTTGCATCAGCGCCGACTCCAGCGCCCCCTGCACCGTCACCTTGTTCGGCTGCACCTGCCAGCCAAAGAAATCCGTCCCGTCATACGCCACGGTCATCCGGTAGCGCCGTCCGCCGGGCGGAGGACGGGTATGGGCCTTTTGCGGCGAACCGGACGGAACGCTCACGGATTCTCCCACTCCGCCTCTTCATTGCCCAACGGCGCGGGCGCCATGGAATCCAGATAGCCCTGCAAAATGACCTGCGCGGCCAGCTTGTCCACCACGCCCCGGCGCTTCTCGCGGCTCGTTCCGGCCTCGATCAGGACGGCTTCCGCGATTTTGGTGCTCAGCCGCTCGTCCCACTTTTTCAACGGGATGTCCGTGCGCTTGGCCAGCTCCGCCAAAAATTCATCGGTGCGGACCACGCGCGGGCCCGACGACCCGTTCATGTTGAGCGGATAGCCCACCACGATTTCGGCCACTTTTTCTGCCGCGGCCAGGCGGGCCACGGCGGCGGCGGCCTGCTCGACGCGCGGACATTCCAACGTCTCGCGCGGGAAGGCAATCACGCGCGCCTCGTCGCTGATGGCCACGCCGGTGCGGCGCTCCCCGAAATCCACGCCCAGCACCTTGGACATTTCAACCCCTTCCTGGCTAGGCCGGACACACCTTCAAGGCATGGCGCGCCAGCAGGCGGCCCGCCTCGCGACACTCTTCCAAACCGGCGGCCGTGGGCTTGTAGAGCATCTTCATCACGGGGCGGAGCAATTCCACCTTCATGGTTTGCAGGTAATGCTCCACCTCTTCGGGGCCGCCGCGTCCCCAGCCATAGCTGCCGAACGCAAACCCGGCCTTGTTCGCCGGACGCAGGCCCTTCAGATACGTCAGCGCTTCCGCCATCGCCGGCATCAGCGTGCCGTTGAGCGTGGGCGATCCCGCCGCAAACGCCGCCACATCCAGCATCTCTGTCGCCAGGCGCGTGCCCGTCGTGGCGCGCACGTGGTACAGCTTCACGTCCACCGCCGTCCCGCCCTCCGCGATGGCCCCTTCCACGATCGCCTCGGCCATCTGTTCCGTGCTCTTCCACATGGTGTCATAGAACACCACCACCTTGCGGACCGGCTTGCAGATGTCCCACTGGTCGTACAGGTCCAGCATCTGCTTCACCTTGCTGCGCCACACCACGCCATGGCTCGGGCAAATGACCGCCGGATCCAGTTTGCGCACCGCCGCCACCGCCTTCGTCACCGGCATCGTGTAGAGCATCAGGATGTTGGCCACGTAGGTCTTGGCTTCGAACATCAGGACCGTGTCCTGCACCTCGTCGTCGAAGCGCCCGCTCGTGGCGTAGTGCTGGCCAAACGCATCCATCGAAAACAGCAGGCGGTCCTGCGCCAGCCACGTCGCCATGCTCTCCGGCCAGTGCGTCATGGGTGTCTCGATGAATTCCAGCGTGCGCCGGCCCAGACAAAGCGAGTCGCCCGTTTTCACAATCTTGAACTTCCACGACGCCGTGTTGTAGTAGATCGACAGCACTTCCTTGCACTTCGCGTCGCACACCAGCGTCGCATTCGGCGCCGCCGCCATCACGGCCGGCAGCGAACCGGAATGGTCCGGCTCCGCATGGTTGCACACCACCCAGCGCAGATCCGCCGGATTCATCAGCTCCGACACATGCCGCAGCAAATCCGCCGCATAGGGAGCCTTCACCGAATCCACCAGCGCCGGCTCCTTGTCCAGAATCAAATAGGCATTGTAGCTCGAACCCCGGTCCGTCACATAGCCGTGGAAATCACGGATGTTCCAATCCACATAGCCCACCCAATGAATCCCCTCCAGAATCTTCCGGTTCATGATCTACAGGCTCCTTCGCGAGGGCGCCCGACAGGCGGGCGCCTGGTTTTTACTGGCCGATCGGCTTGGGCATTTCCGCCACGATCGCCTTCTGCTTGTACCCCTCCAGCTCCGCCACGCGGGCCTTGAGCTTGAGTCCGACATTCCGCAACTCCTCGGCCTCCGCCTCCTTGGCCGACAGCGCGTCCGATTTCGCCTTCAAGTCCTGGGCCGTCTGCGACAACTGGGCCTTGGTGGCCTCCAGCTCCGCCGCCGTCTTGGCCCCGGAATCCTTCGCCTGGCTCAAATCCAGCGACAACTGGGCCGCCTTGGCATTCAGCTCGTCGATCTGGTCGCTCATCGCCAACCCGGTTTTCTTTTCGCCGTTCCACAAATAGCCGATCCACAGCAACCCGACGATCAACGCGATATCCAGCATGTACTTCATGATGCCCATCCTGTCTGTCTGCACGATGGAGCCGGCGATCGGATTCGAACCGATGACCTGCTGATTACAAATCAGCTGCTCTGCCAACTGAGCTAAGCCGGCCCACTTTAACAAGTTGCCGGGTACTATGCCCCACCCCGCCCCCAATTTCAACCCCCGCCGCAAAATCCACCTCGCCGGCGCATCCGAATCCGGCTCCTTTCGCGTCGGAAACGTTAAATGATTCCGAACCCCCGATTTCTCTTGCTCCAAACCGGGAACCGACTATAGTCCCCCCTGTTTTGCCGCCCAAGGGCGGATTCGAAACGGGGCGTGGCTCAGCCTGGTAGAGCGCTTGGTTCGGGACCAAGAAGTCGCTGGTTCAAATCCAGTCGCCCCGACCACTTTTCCGCAAACGGAAAATGGTCGGCCCTCACTTCAAGTCTTCTGCAATCGTCGAGAATTGTTCCAATGCCGCTTCGAGGTCTTCCGCGATTTCCTGCGCAATGACCTCCGGCGCAGGCAAATTGGCCGATTCCTCCAGCGCCTCGTCCTTCAGCCAGAAGATGTCCAG
>CAYNHA010000255.1:0-9787 GCA_964397035.1 uncultured Verrucomicrobiota bacterium | reverse complement strand
GCCATGAGCTGCCTGATCGGCCTGGCCCCTGCCGCCGCCGCCAAGCTCGTGGACTTCTCGAGCCTGATCTGCGACTGCAAGACGGGCGTGTCGGGCGCGGGCAAGAAGCCCTCCGCCATCCACCACTATCCCGCGCGCTATGAAAACATGGGCGCCTACCGCCTCAGCGGCCACCAGCACGTCATGGAAGTCGAGCGCATGCTGGGCCAGCTCGCGGGCGAGCCCGTGCCGGTGACCTTCACCGCGCAGGTGGTGCCTGTCTGCCGCGGCATCCTGAGCTGCCTCTACGGCACCCTCCGCGACGGCATCGGCCTGCCGCAGGTCTGGGAAGCCTACAGCGAATTCCACAAAGGCAACCCCTTCGTGCGCCTCTACGACAGCAAGGCCGCCATCGGCACCGCCCACGTGCGCGGCACCAACTTCTGCAACCTGATCGTGGACGTGGATGCGCGCACCCGCCGCCTCCGGGTCGTTTCGCACATCGACAACCTCATGAAAGGCCAGGCCTCCAACGCCTTGCAGAACATGAACTTGATCTGCGGCCTGCCCGAAAAAACCGGGCTCGACCATCCGGGCGCTTATCCGTAGACTGACCCATAAAGAGAGTTTTCCACAGTGTGGAAACATTTTTTCCATTGTGTGGAAAAAACGCGAAAAAGTTTTCCATTGTGTGGAAAAATACGGCGAAATTTTCCACGGTGTGGAGAAAACAATCTGGAGAGACATATGAAATGGAAAGCCAAGATGGCGATGTGGGTGCTGGCGCTTCTCTGGACGGCGGCGGCGTGGGGCGTGCCGACCATCCAGCATGATCCCGTGCGCACGGCGGAGAAGGGGCAGGCGCTGGGCGTGCGCGCGTCGGTGCGGGATGCCGCGGCGCGGGTGGAATCGGTTTCGCTCTTCTACGCGTCCTCGCGCGGGATGACGCCGTTCCGGGCGGCCATGTCGAGTTCGGGCGCAGGGGTGTGGTATGCCACGATTCCCGGCCATATGATGGGCCCCGGCGATCAGATGTTCTACTACATCCAGGCCGAAAACGCCGAAGGCGAGACCAAGGAAACCGACTGGGTGACGGTGAAGCTGGCGGATTCCGGCGTGGCCCCCGCGGCCATTCCGTCGGCCACCACGGTGGCGCAGCAGGCGCAGAGCCAGGCGGCTCCCGCCACGACGCAGGCGGCGCCGCCGCCCGCGCAGCCCTCCAAGGGCGGCAAGTCCAAGTATTTCCTGCCGGCTTCGATCATCGTGGGCGGCGGGCTGGCCATCGGCGGCGCGCTGGCGATTGCCAACTACACCACCGGGGGAGGGGGCGGCGGGGATTCCACCACGGTGACCAATGCCAATTTCGGAGGCAACTACGACGTGTGCTTCACGCCCACCTCGGTGTCCAACAGCACGACGGTGTGCGACAACGGGCTGGTGAATGTGTACGTCCGGAACGGCAGCGTGGAGATCGTGGGCCTGTGGGGAGCCGAGGTGCTGACGGCTTCCCTGAACGGGCAGGTCTTTTCTGCGGCCAAGGACGTGCTGGCCACGACCCAGTTCCCGGCCTCGCGCCTGATCGTGTCGGGCGAGATCAATGGATCGTCTTGCACGGCGCGCGTGGATGGCTATTCCACCGACGCGCTGGAGCCGGGCAATTTGAGCGGGCGTCTCGACACAACCAAGAGGTGAGCCATGGCGAAAACGAGTTTCCAGGAATTGGCGGAAACCCGGCGCAGCGTGCGGGCCTACAAGCCCGATGCCGTGCCGGAGGAACTGGTGCAGCAGGTGCTGGAGACGGGCCGGCTGGCTCCGTCGGCGTGCAACAAGCAGCCGTGGCGGTTCATCGTGGTGCGCAGCGAGACGACGAGGCGCGCGCTGGGCGCGGCCTATGCGCGCGAGTGGTTCTGGAAGGCGCCGGTCGTGATTGCGGTGTGCATTCTGCCGAAGGAGGCGTGGGTTCGGTCCTTCGATGGAAAGAACTACGCCATGGTCGACGGTGCGCTGGCGATGGACCACATGCAGCTGGCGGCCGCAGAGCTGGGGCTGGGCACGTGCTGGATCGGCGCGTTTGATCCGGCGGCGGCACGGGAAATCCTGAACCTGCCCGATGGCGTGGAGCTGGTGGGCATGACGCCGCTGGGGTTCCCCGACGTGGAGCCCAATCCCCGGTTGCGCTCGCGCCGCCCGCTGGGCGAGACCGTCATGAAAGAACGCTGGGGCTGAACAGCCGATGAAAACTACGAAGTACGCGAATCACGCGAAAAACAACCATGGGTTCTCATTCGCGCCATTCGCGTTTTTCGTAGTTCAGCAAAGGGTTCGGCAGTCGGTGGTGTATGGACTCGTTTGAACTGGTGTCGGATTTCAAGCCGACGGGGGACCAGCCGGAGGCCATTGCGGCGCTGGTGAAGGGGTTCCGGTCGGGCTCCCGCTTCCGCACGCTGGAGGGCGTGACGGGTTCGGGCAAGACGTTCACGATGGCCAACGTGATTGCGCAGGTGGGCCAGCCCACGCTGGTCATTTCGCACAACAAGACGCTCGCCGCGCAGCTCTATTCGGAGTTGAAGGAATTTTTTCCGAACAACGCGGTCGAGTATTTCGTGAGCTATTACGACTACTACCAGCCCGAGGCGTACATCCCGCAGACGGACACCTACATCGAGAAGGACGCCAGCATCAACGAGGAGATCGAGCGGCTGCGCCTGGCGGCGACGGATGCCATGGTCAACCGCCAGGATGTCATCATCGTGGCTTCGGTGTCGTGCATCTACGGGCTGGGGTCGCCCGAGGACTACCGCGCCATGCTCATCAGCCTGCGAGTGGGGGAGGAATTTTCGCGCGAGGCGGTCATGAAACGCCTCGTGGACGTGCAGTACACGCGCAACGATTTGGCGGCGCTGCCGGGCACCTTCCGGGCGCGCGGCGACACGCTGGACATTTTCCCGTCGTACAGCAAGGACGGCGTGCGCGTGGAGTTTTTTGGCGACGTCATCGAGAGCCTCCGGCGGATCGATCCGCTGACGGGCAAGACGCTGCAAACCTACGACCACACGGCCATTTCGCCGGCGAAGCATTTCGTGATGCCGGCCGAGCGGATCGTGCCCGCCATCGAGCGGATCCTGGCGGAGATGGAGGCGCTTGTGGCCGAGCTGGAAAAGCAGAACAAGCTGTTGGAGGCCCAGCGCCTGCGGATGCGCGTGACGTACGACATGGAAATGCTCCGCGAAGTGGGCTATTGCAGCGGCATCGAAAATTATTCGCGCCCGCTTTCGGGGCGGCCGCCGGGCTCGCGCCCCCAGACGCTGATGGATTTCTTCCCGCCGGAATTCCTGACGGTCATCGACGAGTCGCATGTCTCGTTGCCGCAGATCCGCGCGATGTTCAACGGCGACCAGGCCCGCAAGCGCACGCTGGTGGAGCATGGGTTCCGCCTGCCGTCGGCGCTTGATAACCGGCCGATGAACTACGACGAGTTCATGTCCGTGGCCGGGCGCGTCCTGTTCACTTCCGCCACGCCGGGGCCGCTGGAGGCGGGCCTGGCCGGGGAGCCGGTGCGGCAGGTGATCCGTCCCACGGGCATTTTGGATCCCATCGTCGAAGTGCGGCCGCTGAAGGGGCAGGTGGACGATTTGATCGAGGAAGTCCGGCGCTGCGCGGAGAACAAGGACCGCGTGCTGGTGACCACGCTGACGAAGAAGACGGCGGAGGATTTGTCGGCCTATCTTCAGAACATCGGTGTCAGGTCGAAGTACCTGCATTCGGACATCACCGCGCTGGACCGCGTGGCGATTCTGCGCGGCCTGCGCAAGGCGGATTTCGACTGCCTGATCGGCATCAATCTTCTGCGCGAAGGGCTGGACCTGCCCGAGGTGGCGCTGGTGGCGGTGCTGGACGCGGACAAGGAGGGGTTCCTCCGCAGCGAGACGTCGCTGATCCAGACCGCGGGCCGTGCGGCGCGCCATCTGGAAGGCCGCGTCATTTTGTATGCCGACAAGATCACGGACTCCATGAAGCGCATGATCGACCTGACGCAATCGCGGCGCCGCGTCCAGGAGGCGTACAACCTCGCGAACGGGCTCACCCCGAAAAAGATATCGAAGGCCATCAGCGAAAGCCTGGCGCAGGCGGAGAAGGCCCACGAGGTCGAGGAAGCCGTTGTGCGCGAGGCGGGCGAGGACTATGACGTGGTGCGTACGATCGCCGAGATGGAGCGAGAGATGGCCGAGGCCGCCGAAGCGATGGAGTTCGAGCGCGCGGCGCTGCTGCGCGACCAGATCTACGAGCTCAAACAGGCGGAAAATCCCTTCAAGGGGACCGTGCAGGAAAAGAAGCGCAAACCCGTGGCGTACCATCCGGGCAAGGGCTTTCCCGGAAAGAAGAGGAACCGGAAATGAGCGAAGAGATTTTGCCTTTGGAACAGGAATCCGAAGTCCGCGAGCTGATTGCGCGGGCCTTGGCCGAGGATGTGGGACCGGGCGACGTGACGACGCTGGCGCTGGTGGATGAACAGGCAACGGCGGCCGCGCGCATCGTGGCTCGGCACGAGCTCGTTCCTGCCGGGGTGGAGGTGGCGGCGGAAGTGTTCCGGATGGTGGAGCCGGCCTTGAAGATCGAGTGCCTGTGCCCCGATGGCATGCCCGTGGGGGAGGGCACGGCGATTCTGCGCGTGGAGGGGTCGGCGCGCGCGCTGCTGACGGCCGAGCGCACGGCGCTCAATTTGTTGCAGCGCATGACGGGCATTGCGACCGCCACGGAATGCCTGGTGCGGATGGTGACGGACTACGGAACGCAGATTCTCGACACGCGCAAAACGGTGCCGGGGCTGCGGCGGCTCGACAAATATGCGGTGAAATGCGGAGGCGGCACCAACCACCGCATCGGCCTGCACGATGCCATCCTGATCAAAGACAACCATTTGGCGTTCTGGCGGCAGAAGCACCGCGGAACGCTGGCCGATGCGGTGCGGACGGCCCGCGCGGCCTATCCACGGCTCAAGATCGAGATCGAGGTGGACACGCTGGACCAGTTGCGCGAGGCCCTGCCTGGAAAACCCGACTGGGTGCTGCTCGACAATATGTCGCCGGCCACCGTGGCCGAAGCCGTGGACCTTTGCAGCGGCATCTGCAAGACCGAAGCCTCGGGCGGCATTACCAAGGATAATGTCCGGGAATATGCCCGCGCCGGCGTGACGGCCATTTCCATCGGCGCCCTGACGCATTCCGCGAAGGCGGCCGATTTGGGAATGGATTTCGAATGAAGGCAACCCAGACTCGTGCGAAAAAGGCAGCTGCCATCGCGGGAAAAGGCGGCGACATTGTTGTGTACACAACCCAGGATGGGCGTGCGGCGGTGGATGTGCGGTTGGTGCAGGAGAGTCTGTGGCTTGATGCTCATCAGATGTCCAGATTGTTTGCTAGGGATCGTTCCGTGATTCTGCGGCATATTCGGAACACTTATAAAACAAATGAGTTAGACCCGATTTCAACCTGTGCAAAATTTGCACAGGTTGCGGCAGACGGAAAAGTCCGGACGATGGACTTGTACAATCTGGATGTCATCATTTCCGTTGGCTACCGGGTCAATTCACGGCGGGGGACGGAGTTTCGCATTTGGGCGACATCGATTTTGCGCGACCATATTCTAAAGGGGTATACCCTCAACGAAAAACGCATCCGGGAGCAGGTGAAACGGCTTTCGGAATTGCAAGCAGCGGTGGATCTCATGGGGCGCATCATCGCGGGCAAAAATCTCACCGGTATCGAGGCCGATGGATTGCTAAGGGTGATTGCCGACTATTCTCTGGCCCTTCGATTGTTGGATGAATATGATCATCAGCAGCTTCGTTTGCAGGGAACAACGGAAACCGGCTGTTTCAAGCTTACGGCGGAGGCGGCTCGAGAAGCCATTGCCCGGATGGGCGAATCCAAGGGGAATTTGTTTGGACGCGAAAAAGACAAGGGACTGGAGGGGGCTATTGGCGCCATTTACCAGACCTTTGCTGGTCGAGAGTTGTATTCAAGTATCGAGGAAAAAGCGGCGCATTTGCTCTATTTCGTTGTGAAAAACCACGCCTTTGTGGATGGCAACAAACGTATTGGGGCATTTTTGTTTATCTGGTTTCTCGATTCCAATGGCTTGTTGTATCGCAAAGACGGATCAAAGCGATTGGCCGACAATGCACTGGTTGCGCTGACGTTGCTGATTGCCGAAAGCAAGCCTGTGGAGAAAGACACGCTATGCAAGGTCATCGTCAACCTGATCAACCGGGAAAACACATGAATATGTTTGGCTATCCCCGGCGGTGGCTGGCGGAGACGGAGTCGACCAACGATGTGGCGCGCGAGTGGGCGGTTGCCGGTGCGCCGGAGGGGGCCGTGGTGGTGGCGGCGCGGCAGACGCGCGGGCGGGGGCGCCGGGCGCGCGTTTGGGAATCGCCCGCGGGCATGGGGCTCTATGCCTCGTTCGTTCTGCGTCCGGGCTGGGCGGCCAGGAAGGCGCCGGATTTGGCGATCGTGGCCGGCATGGCGGCATTCCGTGCCCTGGAAAAGGCCGGTGTCCAGCGGTTGCGCGTCAAATGGCCCAATGACATTCTCGCCAGTGGAAAAAAAATCTGCGGCGTGCTGGTGGAGCCGCTCATCGGGGCGGGGCACATCGAGTTCGCGGTGATCGGCATTGGCATCAATGTGGGGCAGTCTCCGGATGATTTTTCGCCGGAAGTCCGGAACCGTGTCACGTCCTGCCGCATGGAGGATCGGACGATTTCGATCGACCGCATGCTGGATGATCTGGTGGAATCCCTCCAGACCGTCCGCCACATGCCCTTGCCCGTCCTCTGCGCCGAGTGGTACGCGGCGGGGGCCAAGGAAGAAGAGCCGGAACTATGAATATTTTAGCCATCAACATCGGAAATTCACGGGTTGCCGCCGGGTGGTTTTCCAAAAACAAGATCCGGCGTTCGGCCCGCACCGAGGCTGCCACGCCCGTGGTTCTCGAAGCCGTTGCCAACGACGAGACGCCCGACGGCATCTGCCTGTGTTCCGTGGCGCCTCCCCGCAACAAGACGTGGGCGCAACTGGTGAAGAAGGTGTTTCCCGGCGTTCCCGTGCTTTGGGTGGATTCCCGGCTGGATTTCGGCATGGGCGTGGATTTGAAGCGGCCAGACCAGACAGGGTGCGACCGCTTTGCGGATGCGGTGGCGGGCGCGGAGTTTTGCGGCGCGCCGTGCATTGTGTGCGATTTCGGAACGGCCAGCACGTTCAACCTGGTGCTGCCCAAGCGCGGGTTTTCGGGCGGTGTGATTGCGCCGGGATATGGCATGTGGTTTTCGGCGATGAGTCAGAGTACGGCACAACTTCCCCATTTGAAGCCGGGTGGCATCAAGCTGAAAACGGGGCGCAACACGGAAGAGGCCATGCGCCTGAGCGCCCGCTGGGGCTACCGCGGAATGGTGACGGAAATTATCTGGCAACTGAGCCAGGCGTGCGGCAAGGCCGAGCCGTGCGTGTGCGCCACGGGCGGCTATGCCAAGCAGATTCTGGCCGATGCGGGGCTCAAGATTCCGGTGATCCCGGACCTGACGCTTCATGGCATCGCGCGCATCTTCGAGATGAACACCGGAGCGTGAGGGCGGTGCAGGAAACCAGGCCGGACATTCCGCCCGGTCCCCGGCACAAATGGTGGACGCTGGCGGTGGTGGGGTCGGGCACGTTCATGTCCGCGCTGGATACCAGCGTGGTCCATGTGGCGCTGCCTGTCATCGGGAAGGCCACCCATTCGCCGGTTTCGACCGTGGAGTGGGTGGTTTTGTCGTATCTCATCACGGTGGGTTCCTCGCTTCTCGTGTTCGGGCGACTGGCGGATCTGTATGGCAAGCGGGTCATCTACATGAGCGGCCAGATGGTGTTTGTGCTGGGCTCGCTGGGCTGCGGACTGTCCGGGGATGTGGCATGGCTGATTGCGTTCCGCGCAATCCAGGCGGTGGGGGCGGCGATGATTTTCGCGCTGGGACCGGCCATATTGGTCTCTGCGTTTCCAGGGCACAGGCGGGGGCGGACGCTAGGCATCCAGGCGACGATGACCTATCTGGGCATGTCGATCGGGCCGGCCCTGGGGGGATTCCTGACACATCATTTCGGATGGCCTTCCATTTTCTACATCAATGTGCCCATCGGGCTTGGCATGTGGTTCATGGCCCACCGGGTGCTCCGCAACGATCGTCCGGAGATGGCCCAGCCCTTCGATCCGGTCGGGGCCGCGGCCATGGCGGTTGGATTGGCTTCGTTGCTTTTCGCCCTGAGCAAGGGCGGTGAAATCGGCTGGCGAAATCCGTGGGTCGCGGGGCTGTTGGGGCTGGCGGGCAGCTGCCTTGCGCTGGTCGTGGTCATGGAAAAGCACATGGAGCATCCGGCCTTGGATTTCCGGATGTTTTCGGACCGGATGTTTTCCAGTTCCGTTCTCGCGGCCTATCTCTGCTATGCGGCGACAGCCTCCGTTTTTTTCCTGATGCCATATTACCTGTTTCATGCGGCGGGCGTTTCCGTTTCGCAGACGGGATTGGTGATGATGGCTGTTCCTCTGGCGATGATGGCGGTGGCGGCGCTGAGTGGATCTCTTTCCGACAAGGTGGGGGTGATTGGGCCGGCCACGGCGGGCATGGCACTGATGGCGGCTGGCATAGGGTGGCTGGGGTGGTTGGAACCGGTCAATTCGACGCGGCCCATCGTCCTTTGTCTGGCCATGATCGGTACAGGGGCGGGGTTGTTCACGGCGCCGAACAACAGCGCCATCATGGGTTCGGTTTCGGCCAACCGGCGCGGCGTGGCGGGGGCCATATTGGCTGCGGCACGCACCGTTGGATTTGCCACGGGCGTGGCAGTGGCAGGCATGATCTACGTGGCTGCCCTGGGGGGAGACAGCGGAACCGGAACGCCGGAAGAAGTCGCCCATGCTGTGCGCATGGGGATGCGGACAACCATGGGTTTGGCTTTGGTTGCGGCTTTTTGTAGCGCCTTAAGAGGCCGCTCCTCGAATGCTATTGAGGTTCGGAGGAGCTGATGTCGGCGTTGGCGCCGGAGCCGCCGGGCTCGCCGTCGGCGCCATAGGACAGGATTTCGAAATTTTCGTTTTGGCGGCCGGGGATGAGATAGATATAGGGTTTCTTCCAGGGGTCGAGCGGGACGGTGCGGCCGTTGAGATAGCCACCGTCGGGATAGTTCTGGGGAATGGGTTCTTGAGAGGGCTTGCCCACGAGGGCGTCGAGGCCCTGCTGCTGGGTGGGATAGCGTCCGTGGGCCATCCGGTAGGTGGTGACGGCGGAGGACAGCACCTGGATTTGCGATTTGGCGGCGGCCTGGCTGCCCATGCCGATTTGCGGCGCAATGTTCAGAAGAACGACGCCGGCCAGTAGCGAAATGATCGCGATGACGACGAGGATTTCGACGAGGGTGAAGCCGGAGCGAGGCGCGGAAAAATGGAAGGGTGGAAGGGTGGAAGGGTGTGGGGGCGGGGTCAAAGGCAAAAGGCAAGTGGGTTTGAGATGTTGTCTTTTCTTCATACCATTATTCCATCGTTCCAGTCTTCCAGCTTCAAAACAAGGTGGGTTGGTTGTCTTCGGTTTCGGTGGTTTCCGGGGTGCGAGCATCCAGTTTTTTGATGAGCGCGTCAAGTTTGGCCAGATAGAAGGGAACGTTTTCGTCGCGGCTGGCGGGGTTGAACGATGCGGCCAGTTTGGCGTTGGCGTGCACGGGGAGGTTTTTCTTGGCCCCGGTGACGTAGTAGGAGACGGCGTCGCCCGCCTGGTAGAGAT
>CAYNHA010000254.1:0-5164 GCA_964397035.1 uncultured Verrucomicrobiota bacterium | reverse complement strand
GTGGTGGAAACGCCCCGCGGCACCCAAAACATCTATCCCCAGATCCGGCTCCTCGACGCCGCCGGCATGGAGGTCGTGGCCATCGTCAACGGCGAAGTGCGGCCCGACAAAGACCTGCAATCCCGCGCCGGTGTCGACTGGTTTGAAAACGCCAAGAAACTTCCCGCCGGCAAAACCTATATTTCCCCCGTCGAACTGGCCCGGAACACGGGAAAACCGGAACTGCGCATTTCCGCACCGGTGTATCTGGGCAATGTCCTTCAAGACGTCGCCGTGGTGAATCTGGATTGGAACCTTGTATGGGATCGTCTGTCCTCCATGGTATTCGGCAAAACCGGATATTCCTACATCCTCAATGAAAACGGCGTCCTCCTGTCCCACCCCAAATACGGAATCAAGGACAATGTGAACCTGTCCGATCCCAAATATGGGCCACTGGCGGATTTGGTTGCCAACCGCATGCTGCACGGCGAAACGGCGGTTGCCGGATACGAGTTCGAAGGCCAGAACGTCATCGCCGCCTTCACCCCCCTCAAGCTGGGCGCGAACAACTATGTCGTCGCTGCGCGGGTACCCATTGATGAATTCCTGGCCCTGTCCGACGCCACTCAAACCACCATTTCGGACGAAGCACGCAGCCTGTTGAAGACCGTATTGATCACCATCTCCGTCCTGATCCCTTTTGGCGCGCTGGTTTCGATTCTCTTCAGTCGCAGCCTCAGCCGCCCCATTGTCGCCGGCGTCAACCAGTTGACGGCGGTGGCCACTCAGGGAGATCTCTCCACCCAAATTGATCCCCGCTACATCCTGCGGGGCGACGAAATCGGCGACTTGGCCCGGGCGGTCAACGGCCTCGTGGAATTCCAGCGCAAGGAGCAAACGTTCACAGGCGAAATGGCCGACGGAAACTGGACCATGGACCTGGCCCTGCGCTCCGATCGCGATGATCTTGGAAAATCCCTGAGAATCCTGGTGGAGAAAATCAACCAGGCCCTCTCGCAGGTGCGACGGGCGGTCGACGAAGTCAGCACCGGAACCGGCCAAATCGCCGATGCGGCCCAAAGCCTGAGCCAAGGGGCCACGGAATCGGCGGCCAGCCTCGAGGAAATCAGTTCCTCGGCCACGCAAATCGGACAGCAGGCCAAGCACAACGCCGAAACCGCCACGCAAGCCAATGCCCTGGCTACCAGCGCCAAGACCGCAGCCGAAACCGGTGCCAAGCGGATGGAAGCGCTGAATGGTTCCATGGCCGCCATCACGGAATCCAGCGGCCAAATTGCCCGGATCATCAAGACCATCGATGACATTGCCTTCCAGACCAACATCCTCGCCCTGAATTCCGCCGTGGAAGCCGCGCGTGCAGGACGACATGGCAAAGGATTTGCCGTGGTGGCCGAGGAGGTGCGCAGCCTGGCGGCGCGCAGCGCCAAGGCCGCAAGCGAAACCGCCGGCCTGATCGAGGGGTCGAAGGATCGCGTGAACGAAGGCAACCGCATCGCCAAGGAAACCGCCGAAGCGTTGTCCGAGATTGTGGCGGGCATCGTCAAGGTGGGAGACCTGGTCGGCGAAATGGCCGCCGCCTCCAACGAACAGGCGCAGGGCATTGCGCAAATCAGTCAGGGGCTGAGCCAGATCGACCAGGTGACCCAGCAGAACACGGCCACCGCCGAAGAGACGGCCGCCGCCGCCGAGGAATTATCGGGACAGGCCGATGAATTGCGCAGTTTGATCGGCCAGTTCAGGCTCCGGGAGGATGGTGAGTCCCCGTCCGCCCATCCCTCTCCTTCGCAGCGCCAGTTGCCACGGGCGGAAAGTCGGGAAACCCGAAAAGCCCTACCGCCGCGCGCCGCAGGCGATGCCAACGACATGCTTCAGTGGTCCGACGCCTTCTCCGTGAGCCACCCGCAAATGGATGCCCAGCACCAGAAGCTGATGGAAATGGTCAACCGCCTCTTTGCCGCCATGCGGAGCGGCCGCGCCAATTCGGTGGTTTCCCAGATTCTGGATGAACTGGTGAACTATACTGCCACCCATTTCGCCGATGAAGAGAACCTGATGAAGCAGTACAAGTACCCGGGCCTCGCCGAGCAGCAGGCCATGCACAAGGATCTGGTCCGGCAGGCCTTGGCGTTGCAGCAGCAGGTTCGACAAGGACAGCCTCTGGGAACCCAGGTATTCCATTTCCTGAAAGGTTGGCTCATCAACCACATCCAGAATGAAGATCGCAAATATGGCCCCTATATGCCAAGCTGACACAGTAAGTAGAACAGGAGAGACCCATGGCTAGGATTCTGATTGCAGAGGACGATTTTTCCACCCGCGCGACCATTGGTTTGATGCTGGGCCGGCTGGGGCATATTCCCATTTACAGCCCGGATGGACAGCACGCCTATGAGAGTCTTCAGGCGGACGACAGCATCGAGCTGCTGATCACCGATGTCATGATGCCTCGCATGGATGGCCGCGCGCTGATCAAGACCCTGAGGGGGACCGAGCGCCTTCGCAGACTGCCCGTGATCGTGATTTCCGCCGTGGTGGGACCGCGCGACATTGCCGACCTGCTGGATTTGGGCGCTTCCCGCTTCCAGCCCAAGCCGCTGAACATGTCGGAGCTCAAGGAGAATATTTCCGAGGCCCTTGGACTTCCGCGATAGAAACAGGGCCCTGGCGTAAACGACACGAATATGGACAAGAATGGATGCCCATGAGCACAAACGAAGACAATGAACTGATTGATTCCTTTGCAACGGAATCGCTCGAAATGCTTGACGAGGTCGAGCCGATATTCATCGAACTGAACAAGTCGGCGGCTTTCCAGATGGATGCCGAGGCCATT
This sequence comes from uncultured Verrucomicrobiota bacterium, assembly GCA_964397035.1. GTDB lineage: Bacteria > Verrucomicrobiota > Kiritimatiellia > CAIQIC01 > Lenti-01 > Lenti-01. The sequence goes on along the minus strand of CAYNHA010000254.1, from coordinate 2,328 downwards.
GGCGCGGCGTTCCGGCTGTATCACTCGATCAAGGGAGCCGCGTCCTTTCTGGGATTCTCCAACATCTCGGGCATTACCCATACGGCGGAGACCCTGCTGGGCATGCTGCGGAGCGGCAGCCTCTCCATCAGCGGTGAGTTCGTGGATGTTCAACTGGAAACGATCGATCTGCTCCGCGAAATACTCCGGCAAGTACAGGATGTCCGGAAAGACGATGGGTTTGAAGGCAAGAAAGGAATGATCATTGCCCGCCTGGAGGCCGTCATGGAAGGCCATTCCGCCCAACCGGCTCCGGCTCCGGAATCCGTTGCACCGGTCCCTCCGGAAGTCCCCGTTGCCCCTCCTCCTCCGCCACCTCCCCCGCCGGTCCCTGCGGCCGAAGCCGCGCCCGATCCCGCCAGGCTGTCTGAAATTCCCCCGGAAGAAGAGTTGCCGGAATTCATCATCACCGACGAAATGCGGCAGCGTTTCGGCCAGGAATCGGCCGACGTGCTGGAAGAAGCCGAACAGGCCCTGTTGTCGCTGGAAAAAGCCACGCCCGCGGAGAGAGCCTCGCTGGTCAGCGAAGCCTTCCGCAATCTGCATAGCTTCAAGGGCAACTGCGGATTCATGCAGCTTGGCGACATGGAAAAACTGAGCCACAAGATGGAAAACGTCTTGGGCGCCATGCGGGAGGGGACCATCTCCCCCAACGAGCAAAACGTCAATTTCCTGCTGAAATCGCTCGACCTCCTGAAATCCGCTCTGAACGGCCTGATCGGCGGAGGAACCGGTGCCATCCCCAGTTGCAAGGGCATGCTGCGGTTTTTCGACGAAATGGTGCTGAATGCCATTCCCGCCGCTCCAGAGGTGGCAGCGCCCGTTCCTGCCACGGAGGAAGCCGCTCCCGCCCCTTCGAAAGTGGCGACGGCTCCGGAGCCGGCCAAGCCACCCGTGGCGGCCACTGCCTCCATGCCGGCATCGGCACCCTCCCCCAAGGCTTCGCCCCCTACTCCCAGAAAAGCCTCCCCCGCCACCGACGAGGCTCCGGCAAAAGAACCCGCCACCCCGACGGGCCCTGTGGCATCGGTGGCCCGGCGCGACATCCGCGTGGACGTGGACAAGCTGGACTCTCTGATCAACCTGGTTGGAGAGTTGATCATTGCGGAAGCCATGGTGCTGCGCAATCCGGTGCTGCTTTCCATCGAGGACGAATCGCTTGACCGCGGCATTCACCAGCTTCGGCGGGTGTCGACGGATCTGCAAGACATCGCCATGTCCGTCCGGATGGTACCGCTGGCCACCACCTTCCGGCGCATGATCCGGCTGGTTCACGACACCGCCCACAAAAACGGCAAGCAAGCCGGATTGGTGCTCATTGGCGAAGACACGGAAGTGGACAAAAACGTCATCGAGCAGATTGGGGATCCGCTCGTGCACATCATCCGCAATTCCGTGGATCATGGGATCGAGCCTTCGGAGGCTCGTCTGGCCGCGGGCAAGCCGCCGGAAGGGAAAATTGAAATCGAAGCACGCCACGAGGGCGGAGAAGTCTGGATCATCATTCGCGACGATGGGCGCGGCCTGAACCGCGACAAGATCCTGGCCAAGGCGACGGAACGGGGGCTCCTGCGGGGCCCGGCGGAGGAATTGACCGACGAGGAAATCTACGCCTTCATCTTCCTTCCCGGATTCTCCACCGCCGACAAAGTCACCGATGTGTCGGGACGAGGCGTAGGCATGGATGTGGTCAAGAAGAACATTGAAAAACTGAACGGCAAGGTCCGGGTGAAAAGCGTGCCGGGCAAAGGCACGGACATCACGCTGCAAATTCCGCTGACCATGGCGATCATCGACGGCATGCTGGTTCGGGTGGGCGACAGCCAATACACGTTACCCCTCCTGGCCATCCGGGAATGCATTCCCCGCCCGTCCAAGGATCGCATCACCATCACGCCCGACGGAACGGAAAGCCTTTTGGTGCGGGGAGAGCTGATCCCGGTGCTGCGCCTGCACGAAGTCTTCTGCAAGAAAGGCGCCGAGACCGATCTTTCCATGGGCATTCTGGTGGTCGTGCAGTCGGAAGACGGCCCGGTTGCCTTGCTGGTGGATGAACTGCTAGGACAACAGGAAACGGTCATCAAGGGATTGTCGTCCTATCTGGGCAATGCCCGTGGCTTCTCGGGATGCACCGTCATGGGCAATGGCGAAGTCAGTTTGATCATCGACATCGGCGGACTGGTGAAGATGGGGACCTCGGCCAAACCGAAGCCCGGAGCCGGGGTCCGATAGGCCCCGAAAAGAAACGAATCCTTCCAGAAAGCAACGATTCATGACTGAGGAACGAAT
>CAYNHA010000253.1:0-2907 GCA_964397035.1 uncultured Verrucomicrobiota bacterium | reverse complement strand
TCGCCGGCCTCGGCGCCGTCGGCGCCGCCGCCGCCGAATCCCTCGCCCGCTCCGCCGTCGGCCACCTCACCCTCGTCGACTTCGACGAAATCCGCCCCTCCAACCTCAACCGCCACCCCTTCGCCTTCCACTCCACTCTCTCCCTCCCCAAGGCCGAAACCGCCGCCCGCTTTCTCCGCGACATCCACCCCGATGCCACCATCACCCCCCTCTCCCTCTTCCTCGACGCCACCACCACCCCGCCCCTCCTCGCCCAAAACCCCTGCGACGTCCTCATCGACGCCATCGACTCCCTCCTTCCCAAAACCGAGCTCCTTCTCGCCGCCCGCGCCGCCCGCATCCCCTGCATCCTCACCTGCCTCGGCGCCGCCCGCAAACTCGACCCCACCCGCTTCACCGCCGCCCCCCTTTCCGACTCCCACACCTGTCCCCTCGCCCGCCACCTCCGCAAACGCCTAGCCAAACGCGGCGGCACCGACGGCATCCGCTGCATCTACTCCACCGAGCCACCCGTCGAACACCCCTTCCCCGACGACCCCTCCCCCGACTTCTACGACCGCGGCCGCCGCCGCGCTCCCATGGGCTCCCTCCACGCCTGCACCGCCGCCGCCGGCCTCCTCGCCGCCCGCGAAACCCTCCGGTTCCTGCTGGAAGAAATGGAATAAAGGAATGATGGATTGTTGGACAACCCGGAAGTTTTCCACACTGTGGAAACATTTTTTCCATTGTGTGGAAAAATCACGAAAAAGTTTTCCATACTGTGGAAAACTTTTCATGGACACCCCTGCCCGCCGTCCGCAGGACGTGGATGCAGAGCATTTCTTTCGAATTTTGGCGGGCTCGAAATTCAATTCTTCATTCTTCATTCTTCACTCTTCATTATCCCCATGATCCCCCACCAACAACACCCCATCACCGGCAACGGCGAACGACTCGACCGGCAACTCCTCCGCCTCTTCCCCTGGCTCGACCGCCCCACCGTCGAAGAACTCCTCGCCCACGGCCAGGTCCTCCTCAACTCCCGCCCCGCCAAAAAAGGCGCCCGCCTCTCCTCCGGCGACTGCCTCGACTGTCGCGACATCCCCGAACCCGAAGACCTTCGCCTCCGCCCCAACCCCGACCTGCCCCTCTCCATCCTCTTCGAAGATGACTTCCTCCTCGCCCTCGACAAACCCGCCGGACAACCCACCCACCCCCTCCGCTTCACCGAAACCAACACCCTCGCCAACGCCCTCATCGCCCGCTTCCCCGCCCTCGCCGGCATCGGCGACGACCGCCTTTTCCCCGCCCTCCTTCATCGCCTCGACACGCAGACCTCCGGCCTCGTCCTCGCCGCCAAAACTCCCGCCGCCTACGCCCACCTCCGCGCCCAGTTCCGCCGCTTCACCGTTCAGAAACACTACACCGCCCTTGTCCACGGATGCGTCGACTCCCCCGGCTGCCTCGACGCCCCTCTCACCCACCAAACCCGATCCCCCTGCAAAATGGCCGTCGTCCGCAACCCCGACAAAATCCCCCCCCGCGACCTCTTCGCCGCCGCCACCTCCTGGACCCCACTCGAAACCGGCAAAGAATTCTCCCTCCTCGACGTCACCATCTACACCGGCGTCACCCACCAGATCCGTTGCCACCTCGCCGCCGCAGGATTTCCCATCGTCGGCGACGCCCTCTACGGCTCCACCCTCTCTTCGCCCCGCCACTTCCTCCACGCCTCCCGCCTCATCTGCACCCACCCCACCACCGCCAAATCCCTCACCCTCTCCTGCCCTCTGCCTCCCGATTGGCCCCCCACTTGAAAATTGAACATTGGATATTGAATATTGGATATTGAATTTTCCATCCTCATCGCCGCCATCAACGCCCGCCACAGCCATGCCTCCCTCGGCGCGCGCTATCTCCTCGCCAACATGGGCAACCTGCGTCCGCAAACCGAATTCCTCGAATTCACTATCCAGCAATCCGCCGCCGAAATCGCCGACGCCATCGCCGCCCGCCACCCGCACATCCTCGGCCTCGGCGTCTACATCTGGAACGCCAGCCGCGTCGCCGAACTCCTCCCCCTCCTCCGCCAGCAACTCCCCCATCTGAACATCATCCTCGGTGGCCCCGAAATCGCGGAGTCGCCCTCTTCGCCGGAGCGCGGCCATCCTGGCCGCTCCGAATGCGGGCAAGATGCCCGCGCTCCCGTTCCATCCCCTCTTGCCTCAGCCGACTTTACTATCCCCGGCGAAGGCGACCTCGCCTTCCCCGCCCTCTGCCGCGATCTCCTCTCTTCTCCCCATTTGCGTCCATCCGCGTCCATTTGCGGTCACCCTCCTCCCGATCTTTCTTCGATCCAACTCCCCTACGACGAATACACCGACACCGACCTCGCCCACCGCCTGCTCTACGTCGAAACCTCTCGCGGCTGCGCCATGCGCTGCGACTACTGCGTCTCCGCCAACGACCCCTCCGTCCGCTTCTTCCCCCTCCCCCCCCTCCTCGCCGCCTTCGACCGCCTCCTCGCGCGCGGCGCCCGCCAATTCAAATTCTGCGACCGTTCCTTCAACCTCGACATCCCCCGCGCCATCGAAATCCTCACCTTCTTCCTCGATCGACTCCCCTCCCACCCCGGCCTCTTCCTCCACTTCGAAATGCTCCCCGACCGCTTTCCCTCCGAGCTACGCGACATCCTTTCGCGCTTCCCCCCCCGCTCCCTTCAGCTCGAAATCGGCCTCCAATCCTTCACCCCCGCCGTCCTCGACACCATCCGCCGCCCGCAAAATCTCGACCGCGCCGCCGACAACCTCCGCTTCCTCCGCACCCACACCCACGCCTTCCTCCACACCGACCTCATCGCCGGACTCCCCGGCGAAACTCCCGAAAGTTTTGCATCCGGCTTCGACCGCCTCGTCGCTCTCGACCCCC
>CAYNHA010000252.1:0-12014 GCA_964397035.1 uncultured Verrucomicrobiota bacterium | reverse complement strand
GGGCGAACATCGCGACGATATCCTCGAGCAGGATTTCCTGCTTGGAACCGAAGCCGCCGCCGATGCGCGGCTTGATGACGCGGATCTTCTGCACGGGGATGCCCAGGGTCTGCGCGACGATGCGCCGGCAGTGGAAGGGCACCTGCGTGGAGGTGGTGATGAAGATGCGCCCGGAGGAGTCGATGTGGGCAAGGGAGACGTAGGGCTCGATGGGGCAGTGCTGGGCGTAGGGGGTTTCGTAGGTGTCGTCGAAGGTGAAGTCGGCTTCCTTCATGCCCTTTTCGAAATCGCCGGCTTCGCAGGCGACGCGGGCGACGAGGTTCTTCTTGGGCTCGTAGGGGATGGGGATGGGGACGTGGGCTTCGGGCTCGTCGTGGATGACGGGGGCGCCTTCGGCCATGGCTTCGTCGATGGTGAAGACGGGGGTGAGTTTTTCGTAGACGACCTTGATCTTGGCGAGGGCGGCGACGGCCTGCTCCTCGGTCTCGGCGGCGACGGCGGCGACGCGGTCGCCGACGAAGCGGACCTTGGTGTCGAACATGAAGGTGTCGTAGGGGGAGGGCTCGGGGTAGCCCTGGCCGGCGGTGCAGTGGGCGATGCGGGGGACGTTGCCATGCCAGAGGACGGCCCTGACGCCGGGCATTTTCTCGGCTTCGGAGACATCGACGGAGGCGAGGCGGGCGTGGGGATAGGGGCTCCAGAGCATCTTGACGATGAGGGCGTCGCGGGGGACGAAATCGGCGACATAGGAGTTTTTGCCGAGGGCGAGCTGCTTGGCGTCGACCTTGGTGACGGAGTGGTGGACCTGTTTGAAGTTGGCGGTGGGGTCTTGGGTCATGGGGAGTTCCTTTGAATAGAATTCAGGATTCAGAATGTGGAGAGTTAGGATTGGACCTTGGCGGCGGCTTCCTGGCGGTCGAGGACCTTGCGGAGGGCGGCCCAGATTTTCTCGTAGCCGGTGCAGCGGCAGAGGTTGCCGTCCATGTATTCCTTGACGATTTCGTCGTCGAAGGTGGTTTCGGACTTCATGAGGGCCTCGGCGCTCATGATCATGCCGGGGATGCAATAGCCGCATTGGACGGCGGCGCCGTTAATGAGCTCCTGCTGGAAATCGGAGGGTTTGTCGTGGGTGCCGACGCCTTCGATGGTGGAAACGTTGCGGCCCTCGGCCTGCATGGCGAAGAGAAGGCAGGCATAGACGGCGCGGTCGTCCATGAGGACGGTGCAGGCGCCGCAGGTGCCTTGTCCGCAGCCGTACTTGGTGCCCTTGTAGCCTTCGCGGCGGAGCAGGTCGAGGAGCTTCTCGTTGGGTTCGGTGATGAAGGTCTTGCGCTCGCCGTTGAGCGTGAAGGAAACGGTGTTGGGATTCTTTTTCATGGTTATTCGGCCCTTTCGCGGGCGAAGGTGGCGGCCCGCTCCAATGCATCCAGGATGGTGACTTCGGCGAGGTGCCGGGAATATTCGGGGGACATGCCTTCGCGGCCGCGCCAGGGGGCGTCGGCGCCGGCCTTGCTGGCGGCCTCCTGGAAGACCTCGGTGACGGCTTCGCGGCCGACGAGGGCGGCTTCGACCTCGGAAAGGCGGCGGGGGAAGGGGATGGCGCTGCCGGCGGCGACGCGGGCGGCCTTGATGCTGTTGCCGGCCAGTTCGAGGCGGGCGGCGACGGTGACCATGGCGAAGGAGGCTTGCGTGCGGACGACCTTGATGGAGCCGAAGCCGTGGTGGGCCTGCAGGGCGGGGACCTTGATGGCGGACAGGATGTTGCCATTGAGGAAGCGCTTGGCGGGCTGGAAGGAAAAGTATTCGTCGGCGGAGAATTCCTCGTCCTTGCCGGAATAGATGACCATGCGGGCATCCATGGCGAGGAGCACGACGGGCAGGTCGGCCCACGGGAAGACGCGGGCGATGTTGCCGCCGATGGTGGAGATGTTGCGGATCTGGTGGGTGGAAATGCGCCGGCAGATTTCGTGCATGGCCCAGCGGGGGGCGCGGTAGCGCTGGATGTCCGCAAGGGGGGTGGTGGCGCCGATGGTGTAGAAGCCGCTCTCCGGACGGATGTAGGAGAGGCCGAGGCGCGTGATGTCCACGGCGGTGACGGGGGTGTGGTCCTGCATGAAGTGGAGGGCGGTCCCGCCCGCGAGCACCATGCCGTGCTTGCCCAGTTCGATCAGATTGTCGCGCGCGGCGGACAAGCTGGCAGGGCGGATGAATTCACACAATTTCATAGACGGCTCCTTGAAGTGGGGTCAAATAACGCGGGGAGTATAGGGGAGTTGGGCTTCATCGGGGAAGTGAAAACTTGGCGGAAACAGGTGAAACGCTTGACCCAAACAGGGGGAATTCTTGCTTGGAGAGAAACGAATCTGATAGGGTTCGCCGCCAGTGAGTGTTCCTAGCTGAAGCCAAGAGAAAAAGAGGCACGAATGAAGGTTCAAGCGGTTTTGCGATGGGCGGTGTTGGCGGTTCTTTTCTGCGGTGCGGGCGGCGCGAAGGGGGAGGCGCTGAGAGGGCGCATCAACGGCTGGGGCACCAACTGGATGGCGACGAATGCCGCGTTCATTGCTGACACCCGCTGGGCGGTGACGGTGACCAGCACGCAGACGATGGCGTCCAACATGACGTTCAAGGTGGACCTGCAGGGAGACTGGTCGACCAACTGGGGCACGGGAACGATGTCCACGAACGCCGTCATCAACAGCACCATCGGGCAGGGGCACAAGAACACGGCAACGGGGAGCGACGCCGGAAACCTGACCTATGCCGGCCAGACGAACGGAATGCGCTATACCTTCCGGATGGACGGGGATCACACATGGTGGTACCGCCCCTACGTGATCCAAGCCACGACGAACGATCCGGTGGTGGTGACGAACGTGTCCGACAACAGCACGACGGCCGGGACGAATGCCGTGACGGTGACGGCGCGACTCAGTGCCCCTCCCAGCGGCGAATCGATCTATGTGCGCTGGACAACGAACCGGTTCACGAACAGCGCGCTGGCGGTGGCGTCGGTGGCGGGCACGAATGTGACGGTCACGATTCCGGCGATGCCCGTGGGGCGCACGGTGAAATATTATGTGCTGACGAGCACGATGCCGACGAACCGCATCATCAGCAATTGGGATTTGTGCACCTTGAGGGCGAACAACAGCGGCGGGACGAATTTCTCGTATCTGGTGGGGGAAGCGCCGGTGGTGCTGGGCAACTCGTGGCATCATCCGGCGAATGCGGAGCCCTCGGGCGCGTTCATGCGCAATCCTCCGACCAACGGGGTGGTGCCGACGAATTCGGTTTTCTTCTACACGGGCACGTACAGCGCGGAGAGCGACCAGTCGGGCGGCACGTTGTACCACCGGTTGCAGGGCGCGGGGTCGTGGTCGTCGACGAACCTCTCGTTCGATTCGGGGGCGGATGGCGCCAACAAGTATTGGGTGACGAGGATTCCGGGCGGGACGTATGCGGCCAGCAACGTGGTGGAGTATTATTTCGGACTGACCTATTCCGACGACAGCCCGACCTTCCTGGGCACGACGAACAACACGGCGAGCCTGGCGTATGCGGCGGCGACGAATGCCGCGGCGCATCCGTTCAGCTTCACCTACGGCGCGGTTCCGCCTCCGCCCGATCCCGTGATGGGCAACTGCTGGCATTTCCCAACGAACAAAGTGCCGTGGGCCGAAGACACGATGCGGATTCCGACGAATCCGGCGCCCGCCAAGGACACATGGATTTATGTGGGCAACTATCAGGGCGCGGCGGACATGACGGGCGGAGCGGTCGTCTGGCGGGCGGGCGCGGGGAACTGGGCAACCAGTGCCCTGGCCTATGTGACCAACGCGGGCAGCGACAATTATTGGAGCGCCAAGGTGGCCTCGAATGCGGTGGCGCTGGGCGAACAGCTCCAATACTTCCTGCGGGTGGACTATGCCAACGGCGGAGCCGATACGACGTTCCTCGGCACGACATCGCAGGTGGACAACGTGAAATACGCGCAGGCGACGAACGCGGCGGCGCATCCGTTCGCGGTCACGAGCGCGGCCGAGGAGCCGGTCTTTGGCAACTGCTGGCATTTCCCGACGAACGCGGAGCCGGCGGGGGCGACGATGCGGAATCCGGCGGCGCCTTCTCCGAGCAGCGCAACGTATGTCTACGTGGGCAACTATCAAGGCGCGGCGGACATGACGGGCGGTTGGGTGTTCTACAAAAAGGCGACGGATGGCGCGTGGTCGTCCAACAGTCTGGCGTGGGATTCCACGAGCGGCGCAAATGCCTACTGGATGGGAACCATTCCCTCCAACGCGGTGGCGCTGGGCGAGACGCTGCAGTATTTCCTGCAGGCGGACTATGCGAACGGCGGGGCCGACACGACGTTCCTCGGCACGACGACGCAGGCGGACAACGCGAAGTACGCGCAGGCGACGAACGCGGCGGCGCATCCTTTCGCGGCCACGAGCGCCGCGCGCCTGGGCAATTGCTGGCACGTGCCGACGAATGCGGAGCCGACGGGAGCGTACATGCGCAATCCGCGCCACCCCTACGCGGACAACGCGGTCACGATCTATTCGGGCAACCAGGCGGGCGGCACGGGCGGGAATCCGGGCGACCAAAGCGGCGGCACGCTGTATTACCGCCTGAAGGGGGCGGTGACGTGGAGCAGCGCGCCGATGGCGTTCGATGCCGAGAACGGCTACAACAAGTATTGGAGCGCCAGCATTCCGGCCGGCACGTTCGCCAAGACGCAGACGGTGGAGTACGTGCTGGCGGCGACCTACACGGACCACGACGCAACCTTCCTCGGGCTGGCCTCCAACAGTGTGGCGAGCCAGGCGTTCGCCACCTTGGTGGAGGCGCAGGCAAGGCCGTTTGACTTCACGTATGGCGGCGATCCAGGAACGGAGCCGGGCTTTGTCTGGCACGGCGGAAACACCGTGAAGATTTCGGGCGACACGCTTCAGGTGTGGGTCAAGACGGGATATCAGGATGGAACGAATGTGTGGGCGGACCATGCCGAAGTGCGCTATCGCGTGGCCCTGGCGGGGGCGCGTTCCTCCACGAAGCAGGGTGTCCGGGCGTTTGCGGTCACGGGTGCCCGCGCGCCGGATGCCACGCTGACGAACATCGTGGCGATGACGTTCGACCACGAGGAGGAGGATTCGAGCGCCAACGGGAATGCCATGTGGTGGGTGGCGACGATCGTGGATTCCAACCTGGCTTCTTCGGCCAATGCCGTGCTGCGTTATCAGATCGCGGCATGGAAGTCGGCAACCAACGGCGGCAACGGCGTGGTGCGCCTGGCGGAATACCAGGCCGATGGCGTCAATGACCGGGTCTTCGAATACCGCATGCAGAGCGAGGGGGCCAACGCGCTGACGGTCAACGGGCAGAACGCGGACTACACGACATCGAAGCTCTTCATTGACGAAGCGCTGGGCGAGACGGCGCACATCCGCGCCACCTATGTGCCGCCCTCGGGCGCGACCGACGTGCAGATCTTCTCGAACGTGGGACGGCGCGATTTCTGGAACGCCGATCTCGACGGCAACGGGGTGGCGGATGCGATCCGTCCGCCGAGCGGCGATTTGATCACCACGGGCAGCGCGGGTTATTACGCGGCGCATACCATGACGTGGGACGCGGGGGCAGGCGCGTATGTGTGGGAGTCGGACATCGGCAAATGCGGCGCCTACCGGCTGACGGCACGCTATCGCACGTCCGGCAGCACCAACTGGCACTATTATTCCGAGATGGGCAGCGGCATCCGCGATCACGCGGTGGTGGTTTCGCCGAAGAAGGTGCTGCAGCAGAGCATCTACGAGTTGAACGCCCTGAGCGCCAAGGCGAGCAATGCGACGGAGAACGGCCGCTCGACCTTCGCGAGCCTCATTGAAACGAGCGAAGGAAACCGCGGCACGTTCGACGAATTCGGCGTGGAGTATCTCAACAAGATCCAGGCCAACTGCCTATGGTTCCAGCCGATCCACACGTCTTCGGAATACGGGCTGGGCGCGGGCGGCGAGCCGGGCAGCCCCTACTCCGCCAAGGATTATTTCGCGGTGAGCAAATGGTTTGGGCGCGAGAAGACGACGGCCAGCGCGCTGACCGAGTTCCAGCAGTTTGTCGCCGCCTGCGACGCGGGGAAGAGCTCGCACATGGCCACCAGCTATGTGGGCACGATCAACATCATGCTCGATGGCGTGTTCAACCACACCAGCTGGGATGCGGTTTTTGGCGAGATGGGCGAGCAGATGGGTATCGTGCCGGCCGGGCAGGGAGCCAGCACGGCCATCGGCAGTCTGCGGCCAGGGTGGTTTGCCAACTATTCCGACTATGGCTCGCCGGCGACATACTACAACGGGCCGGCGGGCGGCCAGCACGACATCGCCAGCGCGCCCGACCGCGGCGATTTCGGCAAGTGGCTCGACACGGCCGAACTGTTCTACGGCAACTATTCCGCGCTGGTGCGCCACAATCCTGACAACAACGGCGACTACCTGAACGAGGGCGATTGGTACGACTACACCTCCATGACGGCGCAGACGGAGGAGCTGTGGAACTACATGGGTTCCTATCCGGAATTCTGGCTCGGCAAGACCGGCCACAGCCTGAGCAACCGTCCGGGCCTGAAGGACGCCAACGGCGTGTACTACGACGACTACGGCATCGACGGATTGCGCTGCGACTTCGGCCAGGGGCTGCCCCCGCAGTTCTGGGAATACATCGTCAACCGTACGCGCGCCGTGAAGTGGAACTTCATGTTCATGGCGGAATCGCTCGATGGCGGCAAGGTGAGCTACCGATCCAACCGCCACTTCGACATCCTCAACGAGAGCTTCGTGTTCCAGATGGTGGGCGCGGGCTCGCCGGGCGATGTGAAGAACGCGGTGGAATCCCGCAAGAACCTGTATGCAGGCGGCGCGGTCCTGCTGAACCTGACGAGCCACGACGAGGTGATGCCCTATTCCGATCCATGGACGACCGCTTCGCGCTTCGCGATGGTGTCCTCGATGATGGGCCTGCCGATGACGTTCTACGGACAGGAGCAGGGCATTGTGCCGTGCGAGGCCGACAAGACCGGAAAGGTGCCCGGCGATTCCGTGGACGGCGCCGCCTACAACGGCTTTGCCAAGTTCGAGCTGAACATGGGCAAGTGGGTGCCGCACTTCAAGAATTGGAACAAGCTGCTGGTTTGGGACAATCCGCCCAGCGCAGAGTGGTCGCGGCGGATGGCGCAGTGGTATGGCCGCGTGAACTGGGCGCGCCTGAACAGCCCGGCGCTGCAGAGTGGCAACCAGTATTTCCTTGGCCGCAAGCACGAGGGCACGTATGACAACGGCAAGATTTTTGCCGTGGCGAAGGTCGAGGAGTCGGGCGCGGTGGCGAAGGGGAAGGATGCGGTGCTGGCCTTTTCTCTCTTCGTGAACGTGGGTGCCGGCGGGCATGCCGGCGCGAACGACACGTATGATCTGGCCGCGTGCTGGGATCTGCTCGGGCTGACGAACAGCGCCAGCGTGTACTACAACGTGCGGAACCTGGCGTCCAGCACCGCGCAGGCGGCCCTGTGGCCCACGCCCAAGAGCGGCGCGGAGCTGTACAACGACGGCATTTGGGTCAGCTTCGATTCCGATGGCGGCGGGCGCGCCATCTACGACGACGGGGCGATCGTTCAGTTTCTGAAAATCGAACCGGCGGCTGCTCCGGGCGGAACGGAAACCACCAACTCGCCGGTTCCGGTTCCGTATTCGTGGCTGGATGGATATTTCGGCGCCGGCCACACTCCGCAAGAGTATGAGCAGTTGGCCATGCAGGGCGCGTCGAACGGCACGCTGACGGTTTGGCAGATGTACGTGGCGAACCTGGACCCGACCGATCCTTCGGCCTCGTTCCAGATCGCCGACATTCGTCGCGCGGGCTCGTCGGCGACCAACGTGCTCTCCGTTGCCGTGGAGCAGGATCGCGCATACCGCATTGAATTCAGCGATGCCTCGCTGACCAACCGGCCGATGGTGTGGTCTTCCTTCCAGTCCAATGGAACGTGGACCAACCGGACGCCCTACACCAACCTCCATGAATTCGCCGACGACGGCACGGCGGGCAGCAGCGGCGCGCCGCTGGGAACCTCGCGCACCTACCGCGTGTGGGTGGGCCTGCCGTAAGAGGCGAATCCGTCCTTGGACATTTGGGTGTCGAGGCACAAAGAGGAATTCCATCATGTGGATATTGCGTGGATGGCTTGGAATCGCCGTGCTGGTGGGTCTGGCGTGGGCGCTTAGTGAAAACCGCCGCCGGGTGGAGTGGAAGGTCGTGGGTTGGGGAATCGGCCTTCAATTCCTCTTCGCGGTTCTCCTGCTCAAGGTGCCCCTGTTCCGCGAGATGCTGGCCCAACTGAACCGGGTGGTTCATGCCATCGAGCGCGCAAGCCATGAAGGTGGCGCCTTCGTGTTCGGCTATCTGACGGGCGGGCCTTCGCCTTTCCAGACCACGGATGGTTCGGCGGCGGCGCCGCAGTTGTTTTTCTTCGGGCCGCTGATGATGCTGGTGGTGGTGGGGGCGTTGAGCGCCGTCCTGTTCCACTTCGGCGTTTTGCAGAAGGTGGTGGACGTTTTTGCACGCCTGCTGCGGCGCACGATGGGACTGGGCGGGGCCGAGGGGGTCGTGGTGGCGGCCAACGTCTTCATGGGGCAGAGCGATGCGCCGCTGCTGATCCGTCCGTACATGAAACATCTGGGGAGGGCGGGACTGATGTGCGTGATGACGGCGGGCATGGCGACCATCTCGGGTTCGCTGATCATCGTCTATGCATCGATCCTGGAGCCGGTCCTTCCGGGAATCGTGCTGGGGCATCTGGTGGTGGCCTCGATCATCAGCGCGCCCGCCTCCGTGATGGTGTCGCGCCTGATGGTGCCGCCCGAAGCGGGAGAGGTGGACCAGGAAATCCCCGTGCTCCGGGCGGATACGCATGGCCTGGTCGATGCGCTGCTGGCGGGGGCGACGGATGGGGCCAAGGTGATGGTGAATGTGGCGGTGATGCTGGTGGCGATCATTGCCGTGGTTTCGCTGGTGAACAAGGCGTTGGGACTGATTCCCCTGGCGGAACCCCTGTCGATGGAGCGCATGCTGGGTTGGGTGATGGCGCCGGTGATGTGGCTGGTGGGCGTGCCGTGGAGCGAGGCCCAGACGGCCGGCGAGCTGATGAGCCTCAAGACGGTCTTCAACGAATTCGTGGCCTATCTGGCCCTGGCGAGGCAGGGGCCGGAGTTGCTATCCACGCACAGCCGGCTCATCGTGATCTATTCGCTGTGCGGATTCGCCAATTTCAGCAGCATCGGAATCCTGGCCGGGACGCTGAGCGCCCTCTGCCCCGAGCATAAGCGGATTGTGGCCGGACTGGGCCTGAAGGCCATGGTCGCCGGCACCATCGGCACCCTGCTCACGGGCGCCGTCATCGGCATCCTCGTCCGGCCCTGAGGGAGTCTGGCCCCGTTTCGGATCCGATTCGAAATACCTTGCGGCCGCGCCCACGATCGTCGCCAGCGGCAGCATTTCGGTGCCGGGAATGGTGCAGTAGATTCCCGCCGCGAGAGCGCACAGCAGGCTGGGCTTGGCGTCGAGTCCAAGGGCCTTTCCCATCCAGAAGCCCGCAAAGGCGCCGACGGGCAACCCCAGGACGAGCCCGATGGGGCCGAAGGTGGAGAGGTCCACCAGATCAATGATCAGACCTGCCACGATGGGGCCAAAAGCGCGGTTCAGGCGTTGGCTCTGGGAGGGCGGCGGCGCGGATCCGGATGGTTCGGGCGTTTCCATGAACACTAGATGGACAGGAGATACCGCTTCCGGATTTCGCGCACGGGATCCGCGTAGAAGCCGCGGGATTCCCACTGGTCCCACAGCTGGGGATAGCTCATCCAAACGAAGGTGACCTCGGATTTTTTCACTTTGCTTTCAAAGACGGCCAGCTCCTCCCGGTGCTGGCGGTATTCGGGAAACTCCCGCCAATTCTCGGGCTCCCAGAAAACGTAGAGCAGGATGATTTTCCTGTCCTTGAATTCCGGCTGGTTCCGCAGGCCGAGATAGTGCCGCACCAATTGGGCTGCATCGAGGTATTGCTCCGGCCCCGCCTTGAGTTCCTCCATCCAGTCCGCCCAGCATGTTTCCATTTGGGGCAGGTTGGCGGGCTTGTAGCTGGCCGCGAAATGGGGCTTCTTGGGCGTGAGGATTTCGAGGAACTTGGATTCGGCGCCAATCACGATGGCGGGACCCTCGACCAGGAAATCCAGGTTCGGCGGAATGCCGCCCAGCCCGGTGGGGCATTGCCGTTCAAACCGGAAGGACGTGAAGCCCGACATTCCCAGCAGATTCAAATCCTCCGGATGCTTCCGCCAGAGGCCGAACGTATTGGCCGCCAGCGCCGACGAGGAATGGGCCGCGCAGAACTTGCCTTCCAGTTCGTTGCCGCTGCCTTGGAGGAAGTCGGCCTGGATGTCCTCCAGCCGGACGCCCGGAACCAGGTTCCGTTCCGGCCCCGCGGCATAGCCGTTTTCGCGGAGCGGTTCGGTGGAAATGTCGTTGTATCGCTGCCGGATGGCCTGCCTGGCCCGGTCCGCGGTGGAGGTCGCCTGGGCCTCGGCACAGGGATTCATAACCGCCAGAATTCCGGCGAAAAGGACAAGCGGTTTGAAGGAAAGGAACTTCATGTTTCGAGACTATCACATGCCGGGCCCTGCGCCAAATTCCACCTGCGGATGCCATCGCCCGGATCCC
The DNA here is from genome assembly GCA_964397035.1 of uncultured Verrucomicrobiota bacterium. GTDB lineage: Bacteria > Verrucomicrobiota > Kiritimatiellia > CAIQIC01 > Lenti-01 > Lenti-01. The sequence goes on along the minus strand of CAYNHA010000252.1, from coordinate 1,256 downwards.
GTGTTTTCCACACTGTGGAAACATTTTTTCCATTGTGTGGAAAAATCGGGAAAAAGTTTTCCATACTGTGGAAAACTTTTGTTGCGGGGCGGCGGCCGGATTACGGGGCTGGTGGTTTTGGCGGGAAAACCTGCTGGCAGAGGCGGGCCACTTCGGCCAGCCATTGTTGGCGTTGATCGAGGGTGCTGTCGACCACGGTGCTGAAGGTGCGGCGGTGGACGGTTTTCACTCCGCAGAGATCGAACACGCACCGTTTCCAGATGTTTTCCAGCGGGTCGCCGAAGGCTTCCCTCTCGCGGGCCTCCGGCGTGTTGGCCGTGTTGAAGACAATGGCGGCTCTGGCCTGGAGGAGGCCCACAGGCACGCCTTCGCCGCTGTCGTTTTCCAGGAAGCGGTAGGCAAGGCCCGCGCGCATGACGCGGTCGACCCAGCCGGTCAGGATGGCGGGCGGCATGCCCCACCAGTTGGGATGGACCACGACGATGGCGTCGGCCTCGCGCACGTCCCGGCAGTGGGATTCGATGAGGGGCGGCAGCGCGACATCCTTGGGAATTTCGTCCGCAGGCAGGAGGGGGTCGAATTGTTCTGCATACAGGTCGTGCAGGATGACGCGGCAGCCGAAGCCCCGGAAGGCGTCGGCGGCGGCGCGGGCGATGGCGTGGTTGAAGCTATCGCGACTGGGATGAGCGAGTATAATGAGAGCGTTCATGGTGTAGGGCAAAACAGTTTGTCAGGAACGCGCCACTTGGCAAGCGACTTTTGTGGTACGACTCGTTCGGCTGTCAGATCGAATAAATTGACGGGCAACGGGTTGGGGAATAGGATGCGGCCAAGTCGAAAATACCAGGGAAATCATTGGGGCAAATGCCGGAACTGAATCCAGAACAAGAGGCGCGGAAGCAGATCGACGCCTTGCTGGGCGTCTGCGGCTGGGTCGTCCAGGATTACAAGCAGTTCAATCCCGGGGCCGGGCGCGGCATCGCGCTGCGGGAAGTCCCGTTGAAAGCGGGCACGTGCGACTATCTCCTGCTGGTGGACCGCAAGGCCGTCGGCGTGATCGAGGCGAAGAAGGCCGGCACGCTGCTGTCGGGCGTGGCCGAGCAGTCGGGGCACTATGCGGCGAACCTGCCGCCCCTGATCCAGACCGATGCCAAGGGCCAACTGCCGTTCCTCTACGAATCCACGGGCGTGGAAACCTTCTTCCGCGACGAGCGCGACCCCGCGCCGCGCTCCCGCCGCGTCTTCGCGTTCCATCG
>CAYNHA010000251.1:0-17804 GCA_964397035.1 uncultured Verrucomicrobiota bacterium | reverse complement strand
GCGTCGTGCGAGGCGTACCAACCGGACAGAGTGATGGGGGCGGTGGAGGGGATGGTGAGGGCTTGGGCCTGTGGAGCGAGAACAGAGGGTGGGCGTTCATCGACGGGGCGGGGCAGGTGGACGCCGGAAAGAAGGACGCGGAGTTTGGCGAGGCAGGAAAGGTTTTCGGGTTTTTCGGTGCGGGGGCCATGGGGAGGGGCATAGTGCAGCATGGCATAGGCGTGGCGCCGGGCGAGAACGTTCAGCACGAAGAAGCCAGCAAGAAACAGAATACCCAAAATTTTTGACGCGCGCCGAATGGATTGCTTCATGGGCGTAAAGGGCGGGTTGGCGCCGTTGCCGGTCGGAGGGGTTATTCGAGTTCGATGCGGTAGTAGGAGAGGCCAGCGGGGTCGAGGGTTCCGGTGTAGGTGTTGACGGGGGGGGCGGCGGGAATGTTGCTGTAGGCCGCGACGGGGAAGCCGGAGAGGAGGTTGGTGCTGATGGTGATTCGATAGCTGCGTCCGGTGACGCTGCTCCAGCGCAGGACGAAGCGGGCGGGATCGTCGCTCGTGGCGGCTGCGCCAATGCCGAGGAAGGAATCGGGGTTAAAGGGATCGGTTCCGGCCAGGATTTCCTGCCAATCGCCAAGCTTGTCGCTGTCGGAATCGACGGTATCGAGGAAGCCTTCATAGGCGCCCAGGTCGGTGGTTTCGTACAGGATGCGGGGGCGGGAATCGAGGTCGAGGGTGGTTGACATCCAAGGCTGGTTGGTGCCGGCGTTGATGGCGGGGGAGGAGGGGGAAAGGCGGAAGTCGTTGGAGGTGGAATTCACGAAGAGGGGGGAGGTGTTGGTCAGGCTGGACTGGACCGCGTGGCCGGAGCCAAAGAGCAAGATGTTGGAACTGATGGAGGAGGAATTGCCCCAGGTGACCGAGTTCAGGAGGCGGCATGCTTGGTTCAGGTAAAGACCGCCGCCTTCGCCGGCGGAATTGCGGGCAACGGTGGTGCTTTCGATGAGAGGGGTATTGCCGGTGGTGTAGGTGTAGATACCACCGCCCCATTCGGTGGCGGAGTTGCCGTGGAGAAGGCAATTGCGCAGTGTGCCACCGCCGAGGAGGGCGGCGCCGCCGCCATATTTTTGGGAGGTGTTGTTGCGGAGAATGCAATTCCGCAGTTGGCCATCGGGCTCGATCCGGACGCCGCCGCCGCTGCTGCTGCCGCTGTTGCCATGCTGGAGGGTGAAGCCCTCCACGATGGCTTCGGCATGGGAAAGGAAAAGAATGCGCATGGAGTTGCCTCCATCGAGAATGGTTTCGCCGGGGCCGTTGGCGCTCTTCAGGTGCAGGGCCTTGGCGATGGTGAGCGTGGCTTGGAGCGGATAGGTGGCGCTGGCGACGAGCACGGTGGACCCGGCGGGGGCATAGCTCACCATGGCGGAGAGGGAGGTCGAGGCCGAGGTCCAGTTGGTGTACGGGGCGGTGTGGGTGCCGTCAGGGGAGACGTAGTAGGTGGGGAGGATGGCAACGAACGTGGCGTGGAGGGAAACGGGGGCGGACATTCCCACGATGACGGTGGAGGAGGTGGTGTTGCCGGAGAGGATGGCGTGGGTGTCGCCGGTCCATCCGGTGAATTCGTAGCCGGAATTTGCCTCAGCCTGGAGTATGAAGTTGGTGCCGGGGGTGTGCCAGCCGCTGGTGGGCGAAACGGATCCGCCGGGATCGGCGGAGACGGAGAATTCCACCTGGGTGGTCCAAAGCCACGTGAGGGTGGCGTCGTTGGTGAGGGTCAGGGTCATGGCGCTGGCGGAGCCGGAGGCGGGGTCGTGGTTATCGAGTGTCCAGCCCGTGCATAGATATTGGAAATGGCCTGAGATGACGGGGGTGAAAACGGAATTGGAGATCGTGGATCCGGTGGCAAAGCGATGTGCGCCGACAGATGGCGAGGGACTGCCATGGGCGGAGACAATTTCCAGCCGATTGGATGGAATCGGAATTTCCTCGAAATGCGCGGTCAGGGAAACCGGGGTATCCATGCGGACGGAGATGGTTGCGGAGGTGAGAGTGCCCGAAACAATGGCGTTGGTGTCTCCGGTCCATCCGGCAAAGAAATAGGAATTGGAGGGGGCAGCTACGAATTCAGCGAGGACGCCTGCGGGATGCCATCCGGTGGAAGGCTGAACGGATCCGCCGGGATCGGCGGAGATCGAGGCCAGGAACTGGGTGGTCCACTGCCACGCGAGGGTGGCGTCGTTGGTGAGAACCATGGACATCCAGTTGGTGGTGCCGACGGCCGGGTCGTTGCCTTCGAGTGTCCAGCCGGTGCAGAGATAGCGGGTGCTACCTTGGGTGTCCGGCGAGGAAACGGAATTGGAAATGGTGGTGCCGACGGGAATGGGATGGGTGCCGACGCTGGGGAAGGGGGTGCCGTGGGGAGAGATGACGGTGAGTGAAAAGGTCGGGATGGGTGTTGAGGGTTGACCTGGCGTGGGAGGGAGGATGGCCGTCCAACTGGTATAGCTGTCGCCCCATGCGGCGGGCGAGAGGCGTTCGAGGGAATATCCCCCGCCATTGGCTTCGGCGGGCCACGGGAGGTCGGTGCCATAGGCCACTTCATCTTCGATCAGCATGGGGTAAAAGGTGGGCTCTTCGGCGGGAGGGTCATCGGGGCGCAGGAGGCGGACGCGTTCACCGGCATCGGAAAGCGTGCCGGAAAAGCCGCCGACAAGGGAGACAGTTCCAGTGAGGGCATAGGTGGCGGTGAAGTCGGCCAGTAGGGCGCTGTTGGCGGGGGCGTTGGGATCGAAGGGGAGAACGGCCAGCACGCCGCCAGCGGGGAGGAGGGTGTTGGAGGGGAAGGCAAAGGAGATGCCGTCGCTGAGTTGCCAGCGCGTCAGATCCACGGTGGAATCCGTTGGGTTCTGGATTTCGATGAAAGCGAGGTGGTTGCTGCCGGAGGGCGGGTTGTACATGAGTTCGCCGATGAAGACGGGGCCCGTACGCGGACCGCTGTTGGCGGAGCCGAAGGTGCGGCTGGCCATGGGATAGAGGCGTCCGGTCCCGTTGGGCCAGCGGCCAAACGATTCGCCATTGGCGGCGGGGCCGAATTCGGCGCGGTCCGCAAAGCGCACCAGATTGCTTCTGGAGTCGGTCTGAAGGAGGTAGACGTTTTCGCCGTGGGCGCCATCGAGGGAGAAGTCGTTGGGGTTGCTTCCGCCGGAGGTGTTGAAGTGGTTGGTTTCATTGAAGACGATGTAGCCGCCGGCGGGGAGGATGGTGCCGGCGGGAATGGCGTATTTTCTGTAGTTGGTCTTGGAATCGCTGAGAACCCAGCCGCCGATGGAGATGGCGCCGGCCGTGGTGTTGAGCAGTTCGATGCTGTCCGAGAGGGGCGGGTCGGTATGGGTGAGGACCTCGTTGACGACGATGCGGTTGTCGGGGCCGAGGCCGGCGGCGCCGGGGGTTCCGCCATATTCGGAGCTGGAGCGCCAGGCGAAGGGATCGTCGTATTCGGGGGTGGCGGGGTCGATGAGTTCAAGCGAGCTGCCATCGCCATCGGCGCGGCCGGGCCAGTCGCCCTTGTCGCCGTAGGGGATGTTGGCGATGACGCCGCTCTGGGCGTTTTCGAGGCGGACGGTTTCGCCGCCGTTGCTGAGGTTGCCGCTGAAGGTGGTGATGATTCGAATGGCGGTGTTGGTGTAGCGAATGCGGAAGGCGTTGGTGTTTTTGACGGCCACGGCATAGGTGCCGTTGGTGAGGATGAAGGCCGGGAACGTTCCGCCGATGCCGGCGGTAAACTTGTATCCCGTGAGGTCGAGAGGCGCGGAGCCGGCATTGTAGAGTTCAATGAACTCAAAATATTCCTTGTCCGTGATGCCCGCGTTGGTTTCGGCGGCACTGAGCGCATAGGGGTTGTAGTTCAGCTCGGTGACAACCAGTTGAACGGCGCTGTTGGCGATATCGAGGGCGCCGGCATAGGCGGTTCCGCCGTAGGGGTGGGTGGTGGATCGACCGGTGTTGTCGAGGGCTCGGACGAGATAGCGGAGGGTGCCGGTGGCGCCCATGGCGGGGACGGTGGCCGCATACAGGCCGTTGGTTTGGAGGGCCATGGGAACCTCATTCGTGGCGCCGCCGTTGAACGAGTAGAAGAACGCCACGTTGGTGACGGCGACATCGTCGATGGCCTGAATGGAAACGGAGAAGGAGTCGTTGCTGCGGGGCGCCTGCGGGGTCATGGAGAAACCGGAGAGAATGGGGGCGATGTTCGAGACGGTCCCCAATTGGGAGAGCGCAGAAGAACGACGAGTGCTGATGAAGTCGGTGATGCCGACATCCCGGTATTCCGCAGGCAGACTCCAGTTGAAAGAATATTGCGCGGAGTCAAACGAATACCAGAAGTGGTCGTAGGTCCAGTTCCAGGTGCCCCAGCCGGCATAGAAGTTTTTTTCTGCCACCTTCATGTTGGTGACGCTGTTGACCTCTTGGAAGGGCAGGGGTGCGCTCATGTTGGAACGGGAAAAATAGAGCGAGGAGCGGAGGAGGGAATTGGAATACACCGTGTTGAGGATTTGCTTCATGTAGAAGCTGTACCGGTTCCTGAATTCAGGAACGGCCATGATCTTGGTGGCGAGGGGGGTATTGCCGGTATAATTCGGCCAATTGTAGATGGAGCGGGTGGCCCAGTTCACAGCACCGTAGTCCCAACTCACGCCCAGGGTGTTGTCGAAGTCGTAGGGAATATAGATCCACCGGTGGGTGTCGGGATGGAGGAAGAGATGATAGTTGTTGCCGTTGCTCCAATAATTGTCCCAGTTGCCGGCGAGGACATCCAGGGCCATGTGCTGGAGGAATCCATCCACGTCGAAGGCTTCCATGATGGCATTGGGGAAATTGCTGGCGGCGGTATCGTTGATCAGGTTGATGAAGGAGGCCAGATCGTTGTAGGAGGTGTCGCCGGCGCCGGCATACTTGAGATCGTAGGTGGTGCCGTTGCCGATGTAGGAGGAGCCGACGGAGGGATAGCGTTTTTCCAGGGTGGCTTCCCACTCGCGGTGGTTGCACTTGTAGAGGTTGCCGCGCTTGTTGCCGAAACGCTGCGTGAGGAAGACGTCATCCACGGCCTGCGAGTTGTCGCGGATGGCCTCGAAATAGGAAACGCCGGACGTCGTGTTGGAAATGACCACTGCCGCATGGTTGGCGTAGGAAGTGGGAAGGCCGGTGGCGTTGGAGAGGTCGTTGAGCAGTTTGGAGCGGGCCATGGAGGGGTCGTTCACGTCGCCATTCAGGTTCAGGCGTTCGAGGCCGAAGAGCGTTTGGTCGGGCACGAAGGCATCGAAGGCGATGTTGAACGAGCGCGGGTGCTTGGTCAGGCTGGTATTGCCGCGGCACTGGATGCCGACGTTGGTGACGGTGACATCGATGTCGCCATGCCGGAAGCGCAGGTTGATGGAGCGGTAGACCTCCGTTTCCGGATTGTCCCACATTAACCAATTCCAAGTGTCTTGGGAAAGGCCGAGGTCGATGCGGGCGACGGAATCCTCGCTATACGCGGGGTGGGGCGCGGGCAGGCAGGAGTTGGTGGTGCCCGGGGTGCGGTAGATGAGATAGCCGGCCTGGCCCGCGCGGAGGGAGGGATTGGTTCCGTGGGTTTGGAGGCCATAGGAAATATCCGGGAATTGTTCCGGGAAGGCGGGGGCATACGCGTGTTCAACGGTGGTGCCGTCGGGACGGACCAGGGCGAGGTATTCGCCATCGGCGGAGAGGCTGAAGTTGGCGTGGAGCCGGGGGGCGGCGCGGTCCTTGCCCGAGGCAAAGACGAGAAGAAACCCTCCCGCAGGCAGGTTGGTGGCCGGGAAGGTCCACTGGGCGGGGGTGGTGGCGTTGTCGGTCAGGTGCCAGCCTTCGAGATCCACGGGATTGGAGCCCGCGTTGTGGATTTCAATCCAGTCCGAGAAAGCACCGTCTTCGTCCTGGATGCCGGAGACATTGGAGGCCATGAACTCGCTGATGCGCACCTGCGCGTGGGAGAGAGGAGGCGCCAGAAGCGGAATCAAGGCGGCGAGGGCGATGGCGGGGTACCCGAACAAGGAAGGAAGTGTGCGCATAGTGGAATCATATTACACGGGGTTTATGGAGCTGTCGAAACGTTTTTTCTTCCGGCGGGAGGAATGGTCCGAACTCCTTGCCCATGAGGGGGTGGGGTGAGGCTAAGTTTTTTGGGGTGCTCCGTTTTTTTGTATTGCTTTGTAGAAACGCCCTCCCCGAAGATGGCCGCTTCGAAGATGGCGCCGGCCTGTTGTCCGGCCATCGGAGGACGTTAAGGAGGATGGAAATGGTACTCGGAATTGAAAGCCCCTCGATCTGGCTGTCGTATGTCCTGAGCATTGCGGGCGCGTTGTTGTGCGTAGGCTATGGAATCGTCAACTGGAACAAAGGCGAAGAGCCGGTGAAGAAGGAAGACGTGGACTGGGCCAAGGAAGAAAAGACGGAAGTCGAAGACGCCCTGTAATCGAAGGAGAAAGACTCACATGGATCTGTTCAGCATTGTTTTGGTCATCGTGTATCTCATGGTGACGGGGTATTTGGGCTATCTGGGCTACCGGCAAACGAAAACGGCGGCGGACTATTTGGTGGCGGGGCGCAGCGCCAATCCGGTTGTCATGGCGCTTTCGTACGGGGCCACGTTCATCAGCACCTCAGCCATCGTGGGTTTCGGGGGTGTGGCGGCCAGCTTCGGCATGGGGTTGCTGTGGCTGACGGTTCTCAACATTTCGGTGGGCATTTTCATTGCGTTCGTTTTTCTGGGGAATCCCACGCGCCGGATGGGGCACCATCTGGATGCGCACACGTTCCCGGAGCTGATTGCCAAGCGGTACAACAGCCGCTTCCTGCAAGTGGTCTGCGCGCTGATCATTTTCTGCTTCATGCCGCTCTATGCCATGGCGGTCATGGTGGGCGGCGCGGAATTCATTGGCCCGATTTTCCACATTTCCTATGACAGCGCGCTCTACATCTTCGCGGTGATCGTGGCTGCCTATATAATCGCCGGCGGCCTCAAGGGCGTGATGCTGACGGACGCCCTCCAGGGCGGAATCATGCTGATCGGCATGTTGATCCTGCTGGTGGCCACCTATGGACGTCTGGGCGGCGTGACGGAAGCCCACAAGGCGCTGGGAGCGATGAGCGACCAGGTTCCGGGCTTTTTGAAGGCGATCGGCCACCAGGGCTGGACGGCCATGCCGAAGTTTGGCTTTGCGGCGGCGGGGCTGGGGCCGAAGGACGGTGGCGTGTCGTACCACATGTGGTGGATTCTGGTTTCGACCATCGTGATGGGAGTGGGCATCGGTGTGCTGGCCCAGCCGCAGCTCGTGGTGCGCTTCATGACGGTCAAGTCGAAGCAATCGCTCAACCGCGCGGCGGCGGCGGGCGGCATTTTCATCCTGTTCATGACGGGCGTGGCCTTCACGGTTGGCGCACTGTCCAACGTGTTTTTCGCGCAGCAGGAAAAGATCGTCTGCCAGATCGTGGATGATTCCGTGATGCTCGATCCCGGCGCGGATGGCAAGGGCAAGCTGGTGCCGGTGGCGGCGGACGCCAGCGATGAAATCAAGGCGCGCGCCAAGCGTTTCGTGAGCTATCGCCTGCCCGACGAAAGCAGCGAGGCCCCCTTGAGCTACGCCCTGTGGACGGACAAGATGAGCATCGAGCGCGGCGTGAACGGCGAGCCGGATGTGATGCAGCCGCGACTGATCGCCATCCTGCGTTCGGTCGGTCCCGGCACGGCCATGCAGGGCAACACCGACACCATCATTCCGCGCTATGTGCGCAGCGCCATGCCCAAGTGGTTCGGCGTGCTGTTCCTGCTGACGCTTCTCTCGGCGGCCATGAGCACCATGTCCAGCCAGTTCCACACCATGGGAACGGCGCTGGGACGCGACGTGTTCGAGCAATACAGCCACCAGCACGGCTCCAAATCCATTTTGGTCACGCGCGTGGGAATCGTGGTGGGTATTGTCGTGGCGCTGGTCATGGGCAAGTTCGTCCGCGGCAACATCATTGCGCTGGCCACGGCCATCTTCTTCGGGCTGTGCGCGTCCTCCTTCCTGCCCATGCTGGTCTTTGGCCTGTTCTGGAAGCGTATGAACCGGGCGGCGGCCATTTCCTCGCTGCTGGTCGGCTTCCTGACCAGCGCCTTCTGGCTGATGTTCGTGAATGGCAAGACGGCCGCGGGCCTGGGCTTCTGCAAGGCGTGGTTTGGAACGGACCACCTCGTGCCCACCACGTGGAGCCTGACCTGGACGGTGGTGGACCCGCTGGTGGTGGCCCTGCCGCTTTCAATCCTGACGGCCGTGGCGGTGGCGCTGGTCACCAAGCCCATGGATCCGGCCTATGTCAGCTACGTCTTTGGCGGCGCCAAGCCCAAGGTGTGACGAATCGGTTTTCCACCGTGTGGAAAACGGGCCTGGGCCTATTTTCAGGCCGATGGGGGGGCGCACGTGGAAAAAGAAATTGGAGGAAGGGGGCCGGGCGGCTACACTGCCGGAATGGATGGTAGTGACGAGTCAACGATGAAGCCGGGCCCGGGCCGGGGCGGACTGGATTCCCTGCCGGGCGGGCGGAGGAAGGAAGTCCAGGCCGCCCTGTCTATGTTGCCGCAGGAGGCGGCGCTGGCGGGGAGCGAGCTGCCGCTGGCGGTGGCGGCGTGGAGCGTGGCGGATCCGGAGGTGGCGGCGCGTTTGCTGGAGGAGTGGCTGGCGGCGGCGGATGCGGATGGAAACGTCTCGCCGGCCTGTCCGTTGCTGGCGCAACTGGCCGAGCGGGTGGCGGGGGTGCAGCCGGATCCCGAGCGGTTTGTGCCGCGCATCCTGCCGGGATTGGCGCGGTGCGTGGTGCGCGAGGTGGACCGGTACGATGTGCGGGGGACGGGGTTGCCGATGTGGCCGTCGAAGGACGAGGCTTGGATACCGGCGGAGTTTGCGCCGAACCGCTTCACGGTGGACTTGGCGGTGCTGTTGTCGAACGAGGTTTCCGCCTTTTGCGATCTGGTGGAGGGGCGGGAGGAGTTCAACCGAGCGCTGGATCAGGCGGAGAGCGAGCAGCGGGAGCTGGACGATTGGCTGAAGAGGAATTTCTGGAACGAAGAGACCGCCTTGTTTTACCGGTACGACGAGGGCCGGGAGAGTGTTCCCGATTTGTCGCCCTGCGGTTTCTTTCCGCTGGTGTGGGGGGGGCGCACGGCTGACATGGTGGAGGGTGTGCGTCCGCGGACGGCGGACTGGAAGCTTGCGGACTGGCCGGCGCGCGCCTGGATCCTGTATTTCTGGCTGCTGCTGCGCACACCCCACCGCAGTGTGATGGCGCAGATGGCCAGAATGGGGCTTCCGGCGGGGGCGTCCCCGGTGGAGGCTGCGGCGTGGACGGTGATTTCGGCGGCCGCGGAGGTTCTGCAACCCCATCCGCACTCCTCTATTTTGCGCTGGCTGGATGGCCATGTGCGGGGGATCGCGCGTGCCGCGAAAATCGGCGGGGTGGCGCTGTTGATGGGATTGATGGCATGGGGATATGCCCATCGGGAAAGTGTGAACGGGACGGATTTCTCGCAGATGGAACGCCGGGCGCGGCTGGCGTGCGCGGAGGGGAAGCACGACCGGGCGGCGGCGCTGTATGGGCAGGCGGCGCGGCGCGGGCAGGAGACCTATTTCCGCTATCGGCAGGCCAACGAATGGATGCACCTGGAGCAGTTCGGGGATGCAGAGAGGGCCTATCGCGCTTTGCTGGCCCGGGAACCGAACGCACCCAATGTGAGGCTGAATCTGGCGCTGTCCGTCTGGCGGCAGGGCCGGCTGGAGGAGGCGCTTGGATTGTACCGGGCCTTTGCCGAGGGAGCGGAGGCCGAGAGGGTTCCTGAATTGGTGGCGCGTGCCAAGCTGGCCACGGACCTGATTGCTCGGCAGGTAGACCTGGATCGTTGACAGGGGGGCGCGGGGGTGGAATAGTTCGCAACATTATTGGAGACGCACGGATGAAAATGAACATTTGGAACTGCGGGGTCCTTCTGGCCCTGTTGGCGCTGGGTTCGGGTTGCTTTCGCAACACGGTTTCGGAAATCGAACTGAAGATCCCGGCCATGAAAACCGATCCTTGCGCACAAATCGTGCAAGGGGCCATTGCCCGGCTGGGCGACGGGGCCATCCGGGACATCCGTCTGGATGTGGCCGCGCAGACGGTCTGGGTGAAATACGACAACGTGAGGCTGGGGCGCCGCAACATCGAGGTGGCGGTGCGCAATGCCGGATTCACGGTCAATGATCTGGCGGCCAACGAAGAGGCCCGGGCGAAGCTGGCCCCGGAGTGCCGTGGAAATGAGTAAGGCGATTTCCTTCCACTGGGCGCTGACGGAGCCGGTCCGGACCGATGCGCGGGTGGCCCTGGTGCAGGAGGGACGCTTGCTGGAATCGCCGCTGCTTTCCGGAGAGGAGCGGACGGCGGTTGAAGCGTGGATGAAGGCGGCCCGGTTCGACGGGGCGATGTCGACGGTGGCTTGGCCATTGGGCATGACGCCGCCGGTGTTGCTGGTGGGCATCGGGAAGAAAAAGGAATTCCACGCGGCGCGGTGGTTGCGCGCCTGGGGGGCGGCGGGGCGGTCACTAGCCAAGGCGGCCTCGGTGCACCGGGTGGCGTTTGCCTGGCCGGTGGGGGCTTCCTTCCCCATGGAGATTTTCGAGCTGGCGGGGTTGGCGGCGGATGGCTTGCTGTCGGGCTCGTATCGGTTCGAGGATTACAAGACGGAGAAGAAGGGGCGGACCTTTGTTTTTGAATGGGTCGGCCCGGCGCTGGCCAGCAAGGCCGTTCACGAGGCGGTCCGCCGCTCGCAACTGGCGGGCGAGACGCTGAGAGCCTTGCGCGATTTGGCCAACCAGCCGGCCAACGAGCTGGGGCCGATGGATCTGGCGGCGGTTGCCAAAAAATGGGCGCGGGAGTCGGGGCTGTCCTGCCGGGTCTGGGACCAGAAGGCGCTGGAAAAGGAAAAATGCGGATCGCTGCTGGCGGTGGCCAAGGGGAGCCGGCGTCCCGGATGCCTGATCCGGCTGGCCCATGCGGGACACCGCGGGGGGGGCTTGAAGCCGCTGGTGGTGGTGGGCAAGGCGGTGATGTTCGATACGGGCGGCATCAGCCTCAAGCCCGGCAAGAACATGGAATGGATGAAGTACGACAAGAGCGGCGGCATGGCGGCCCTGGGCGCGGTGCTGTTGGCGGCGAAGCTGAAGCTGCCGCGTCCGGTGATCGCCTACATCCCGGCGGTCGAGAATATGCCCGGCGGCCATGCGACGCGTCCGGGCGACATTGTGCGGGCGCGCAACGGAACGACCATCGAGGTGTTGAACACCGATGCGGAGGGGCGCCTGATCCTGGCCGACGCCTTGTCGTTTGCGGCGGAGGAAAAACCGGCGGCGATCGTGGATATTGCCACCCTGACGGGCGCGGTGCTGATGTCGCTGGGCCATGAGGCCACGGCGGTGATGGGGAACGACGACCGGCTGGTGCTGGACTTGATGCTTTCGGGCGAGGCCACGGGCGAACGACTCTGGCAGTTGCCGCTGTGGCCGGAATACAGCGAAATGCTCAAGGGGCAGTTTGGCGACTTGAAGAACATGGGGGACGGAACGGCGGGAACCATTGCGGGCGGCGCATTCCTGAAGGAATTCGTGCCGGAGGACATTCCGTGGGCGCATCTCGATATCGCCGGCACGGCGTATCTGGAATCCGCCCAGCCCCATGGCCTGCCCGGGGCCACGCTGGTTTGCGCCCGCCTGCTGGCGGATTGGGCTGCGCGGTCGTATCCGGGGAAATAGGCGTTTGTTTCGGCGATGCGCTTTCTGCTCGACCAGTTCACGGATTATCTCGTGCTGGAGCGGGGGTTGAGCGCGAACACGCGCGTGGCCTACCAGCACGACTTGTCGGAATTCATGGATTTCCTGTCCCGGAAGGGGAGGACCGGCATCCAGGAAGTGGTGCGAAAGGATATCCTGGATTTTCTGATGGAGGGCAAGCAGAAGGGCCTGGCGGCGACGAGCTTGGCGCGGCGGCTGGTGGCCATCAAGGTGTTTTTCCGGCATTTGTCGCAGGAAGGACTGCTGGCCACCAACGTGGCGGATGCGATGGATTCGCCGCGGCTCTGGAAGATCCTGCCGCCGACGCTGTCGAAAGAGGAAGTGGAGCGTCTGCTGGCGGCGCCAAGTCCGGATGGCACGCGGGGATTGCGCGACCGGGCGATCTTGGAAACGTTCTATGCAACGGGACTGCGCGTGAGCGAGCTGGCGGCCTTGACGCTGGATTCGCTGCATTTCGATTCGGAATACATCCGGTGCGTGGGCAAGGGCAACAAGGAGCGGGTGGTGCCCATCGGCGGAAAGGCCATTGCCGCGGTCCAGGCATGGCTGGAGAGGGGGAGGCCGGCTTATGCGCCGAGGGGCGGCGGGGGATGCCGGGCGGTGTTCCTGTCGCGGAAAGGTCAGGCGCTTTCGCGCATCACATTGTGGCGGCACATCCGGACCTATGCACGCAAGGCGGGCATCCGCAAGGAAATCTCGCCGCACATGCTGCGACATTCGTTTGCTTCGCACCTGCTGGCCAACGGGGCCTCGCTTCGGATCATTCAGGAAATGCTGGGGCATGCCGATATTTCGACCACGCAGATTTACACGCATGTGGACCAGGGGCGGTTGCAGTCGGTTCATCACCAATATCATCCCCGGGCGTGAGAAAGGCGTAGATCCATGGAAGAAAAGGAACAGGCTCCGGATTTCGGGGCGCTGGAGGAGCGGCTGGGATATCTGTTTGAACGGCGCGGTCTGCTGGAAGCGGCGCTGACGCACCGGTCGTTTTCCGCCGAATCGGGGCAGCTCGACGGAGCGGAAAACCAGCGGCTGGAGTTCCTGGGCGATGCCATCCTGGGGGCGATATCCGCCGAATGGCTGGTGGCTCACCGGGGGGATTGGAGGGAGGGAACGCTGACCAAGGTGAGGAGCCGGTTGACCAATGCCGCAACACTGGCGCGCGTGGCGCGGCGGCTGGATCTGGGCGGTTTTCTTCGGCTGGGGCGCGGCGAGGATCAGAGCGGCGGGCGGGACAAGGGTGCATTGCTGGCGGATGCGCTGGAGGCCGTGATAGGTGCGCTCTGGCTCGATGGCGGTCCCGGGCCGGTCCGCCGGGTGTTTGAGAAGGAGTTTGCCGCGGAAATCGTCGAGGCCCTGGAGGCCGGAGGGGACGACAATCCCAAGGGGGAGCTTCAGGAGCGGGTGCAGCGGGAATGGAAGGAAAGCCCGCGCTATGCGGTGTTGGAGGAAAGCGGGCCCTCCCATGCGCGGCATTTCACGGTGGCCGTGTTTCGGGGAGGGGACGAGATGGGCCGGGGGGAGGGCATCAGCAAGCGGGAAGCCGAAATGAATGCGGCCCGGAAGGCCCTGGCGCGCCTTTGAGCCGTCGGAGATGGGGCCCTTGTGGGAAAATTGTCAATGGTCTGAAAAATGCGAATTTTCATTCAGGCAGGCATGATTTGAATGGATAGTGCAAAAATATTTAGGGTAAAACGCTTTATCTTGTCAAAATTCCTATCTGCTTGCCTTTGCGCAGGATGCACGCAATTTCCATGATTTTCAACGGGTTCCTTCTTCATGCGCCCACGAAAAAGGGCTTGCATTCCGTTCAGAGTGAAATACATTTTGCGCAGATTTGCACCCCGTTGTGGGGAGCAGGAATGTGAAAACGGAGAGCCCTGGTCTGCCCCAGAGCAAGGAGTAGAGAATGAAGGAAGTCAAGAAAACGCCCGCCAAGAAGGCTGTTGCCCCGAAGGCTCCCGCCGCCAAGAAGGTTGTGGAGAAGGCCCCGGAAGTTGTGAAAGCCGCCCCGAAGGCGGTCGCGGAGAAGGCTCCGGAAGCGGTCAAGGCCGCCCCGAAGGCTCCTGCCGCCCCGAAGGCGGCGGCCCCCGTTGCCAAGAAGCCGGAAATCAGCCCGGAGCAGCGCTACAACCTGATTCAGGAAGCGGCCTATTTCATCGCCGAGCGACATGGATTCAACGGCGATAGCGCCTACTTCTGGTCCTTGGCGGAGGCGGAAGTCAATAACCGCTTGAGCTAATTCAACGGCTTTCCAGCCGCATAGATGAAGCGCCGCGGGGTTTTCCCTGCGGCGTTTCTGCTGGAGGCCACATACCCAGGACTCCCATGAAACGGTTTGCCTCCATCATGCCTTGCCTGAGCCTCTGCCGGGGGCAAGTGGTCAAGGGCCTTCGCTTCGCGGATGTCATCGATGTGGGCGACCCGGTGGCCATGGCCGTTCTCTATGAAGATGCGGGCGCGGACGAACTGGCCGTTTTTGACATCACGGCCACGTCCGAGCAGCGTCCGCCTTCGTTTGATCTCCTGTGCCTGGTGAGTTCGGTGGTGAAGATTCCCGTTCTGGCGGGGGGAGGGATCCGGTCTTTGACGGATGTGGAACGCCTGCTGGGGGCGGGGGCGGGGAAAATCAGCCTTTCGGCCGCGGCTTTCCGGGATTCCGACTTTGTGGCCGAAGCCGTGAAGCACTTTGGCGGCGAGCGGATCGTGGCGGCCATCGACGCAGGCATGAACGAGTCCCTTCCCTCGAAGCGGGAAGTGTTGCTGGAGGGGGGACGCCTTTCCACGGGCGTGGATGCCGTTGAATTTTCGAGACAGATGGGTGATCTGGGGGTCGGAAGCATCCTGCCGACGAGTTTGTGGGCCGATGGCACCAAGCACGGATACGATCTGGACCTGACCCGCCTCATTTCGGATGCGACGAATCTTCCCACGGTGGCCAGCGGAGGCGCGGGCAAGTTGATCCATTTTCTGGAGGCGGTGGAAGAAGGCCATGCCAGCACCTTGCTTGCGGCCAGCGTATTCCACTTTGGAACCTTCACGGTCCGGCAGATCAAGGCCTATTTGGTTGCGCAGGGTGTGGACGTCTTGAATCCGCCGATCGCCCACATGTAGAACGGCGGGTTCCGAACCCAGGGGGTCAAGCGTTGCCGAAAACGGATTGAACCTTCTTGGCGAGCGTTTCCCTGGAAAACGGTTTTTGGATGAAGTTCGCGCTGTCTTCGCGAACTCCTTTCTCTTCGAGCAGGTTGGCCGTGTAGCCGGACATGTAGAGGAATGGAAGGCGGGGGTGGTCTTTCAGGAGCTGCTGGACGAGATCGGGGCCGGTCATCACGGGCATGATCACATCGGTGAGCAGCAGATCGACGGGCCTGGATTGCTCCCGGGCCAGGCGCACGGCTTCTTCGGGGGATGTCGTGGCCAGAACGGAATAGCCCAGAGATTCGAGCATGCGCCGGGTGGCCTGGAGGATGGTTTCCTCGTCCTCGACCAAGAGAATGGTCTGGCCATTGCTTTTGGCGAGGGGTTGGCCTTTTCCCGTCGATTCGGGAGCCGGGGATTCCCCGGCGTGCCGGGGCAGGAAAATCTGGAACGCCGTTCCCTGGCCCGGCTTGCTCTGCACCCGGATGCCGCCCTGGTTCTGGCGGACGATGCCGTAGACCGTGGCCAGGCCGAGTCCCGTTCCCTTGCCGGTTTGCTTGGTGGTGAAGAAGGGCTCGAAAATATGGTCGATCACTTCCTTGGGCATTCCGCAGCCGTCGTCCACGACCGAGAGCACGACATAGTCTCCGGGCGGGATTTCGCCGTGCATGCCGCGGATGGTTTCGCCCAGTGTGGCGTTGCGTGTTTCCAGGACGATGTTCCCGTTTTTCCCGATGGCGTCCCGGGCGTTGACGCAGAGGTTGGTGACGATCTGGTCCAACTGGCCGGGATCCATCTTCACGAGGCCGAGTCCCTTGCCCGGGCGCCACTCCAGGCCGATTTCCTCGCCGATGAGACGGCGCAGCATGTCGGACATTCCTTCGACGGCCAGGTTGAGATCCAACACCTTGGGGACGATGGTTTGCTTGCGGGCGAAGGCTTGCAGCTGGCGGGTGAGCAGGGAAGAGCGGCGGGCGGCTTTTTGGATTTCCAGGATGTCGAAATGGAGGGGTTTTTCGGGTTCGACCTGTTCGAGGGCCATTTCCGTATATCCCAGAATGGCCTGAAGCATGTTGTTGAAGTCGTGCGCCACTCCGCCGGCCAGGCGGCCGATGGATTCCATCTTCTGGGCCTGCAGCAACTGGGCCTGCAGGTTTTCCTTTTCCTGCTGGTCGTGCAGCTGGGCGGTGATGTCGCGCTTGACGCAAACGAAATTCACGATGTGGCCGTCCGGGTCGCGGACCGGCGAGATGGTGGCCTGCTCGGTGAAGAGGGTGCCGGATTTGGTCCGGTTGATGAGCTGTCCTTCCCAGGCTCCGCCCGTGCACAGGGTTTCCCACATGGCCTTGTAGAAGACGGAGTCGTGCTGTCCGCTCTTCAGGATGCGGGGATTCTGGCCGAGGGCCTCTTCCCTCGAATAGCCCGTGACCTTGGTGAAGGCCGGATTCACATACAGAATGGTGCCCTTGGCATCCGTGATCACGATGGTCTCGCCCGATTGTTCAATGGCCCGGGTCAACCGTTCGCGCTCGGCCTCGGCGCGCTTGCGCTCGGTGATGTCGCGGGTGACGCCATGAACCTCGATCCGGCCGGTGTGTTCGCTGATGCAATACCGGCTCACGGCCTCGGTGATGCGAAGGCTTCCGTCCTTGTGGGGCAGGGGGATCTCATCGGTGAAAAAGGTGTCGGACGAAATCTTGCCGGCCCGCAGGTCGGTGGCGCGCCGCCGAATGACCGCGCGGAGTTCATTCTGCGCCTCCGGCGTCATGGTGTATCCCAGGGACTGGGCCATGACCTCTTCGGGGGTGTAGGCGGTTAGCTTGGCGAGGGAGGGGCTGATGTAGGTGTAGTGCAGGGAGTCGGCGTCCAGCGTCCAGACCACGTCCTTCATGTTTTCGGTCAGCATGCGGTACTTCTGCTCGCTTTCCCGCAGGATCAGTTCGGAGCGCTTGGATTCGCTGATGTCGATGTGCGTGCCCAGGACCACGGCGGTGGGTTTTCCGGCGGCATCCCGCAGGGCCCGGCCGCGCGAGAGGATCCACACCCAGTGGCCATCGGCATGCCGCATGCGGAACGTGTGCTGGTACATGCCCTCCGGATTCCGGGTGTATTCGACGAAATAGCGGCGGGCGCGCTCCTTGTCGTCGGGATGGAGCAGGTCCAGCCAGACGGCGTCGATGTTGGGCTGTCCGCTGGCCACGTCGAAGTCGTGTGGATTGCGTCCGAGCATGGCAAAGTATTCCGGGCTGGCCCACATGTAGGCGGTGTCGTCGTGGTATTCCCACGCGCCGGTGTTGGAAGCGCTGATCAGGGTGGCGTAGCGTTCGACGGATTCCGCGTTTTGCTGGGCCAGGGCGGCCATGGATTCCTCCGTCAGCTTGCGCTCGGTGACGTCCTTGGAGGTTCCCTGGTAGCCCCTCAGGCTGCCGTCGGGATTCAGCAGGGGCATGCCGCTGGTGGAGACCCATACGGTTTTGCCGGATGCGTCGACCATGGGATGGATGAAATCCAGGAAGGGAAGACGGCGGTCCAGCACGCGGAGGATTTTGGCCTTGAAGGAGTCCCTCCCGTCCTCGGGATGGAAGTCGTGGAAATACTTGGTCCCCACGCAGAAGCTGGGACGGTAGCCCAGAACATCCTCCACCACAGGGCTGAGGTCGGTGTAGCGTCCGGTGGAGTCCATTTCCCAGGTGAAGGTGCGGCTTTGCTTGGCCAATTGGTCGAAGCGGCGGAGACTGGAGGCCAGTTCATAGGTCCGCTCGCTGACGAGCCGTTCCATGTCTTCGTGGCG
>CAYNHA010000250.1:0-2940 GCA_964397035.1 uncultured Verrucomicrobiota bacterium | reverse complement strand
AAAGCTCGGTGAATCCAAGGATCACCCCCAGCATGTTGTTGAAGTCATGCGCCACGCCGCCGGCGAGCCGTCCCACCGACTCCATTTTCTGCGCCTGATTCAACTGGTTCTGGAGCGATTCGCGCGCCTCCTCCGCCCGCTTGCGGCCGGTCAAATCGACGTCGATGCAAAACAATTCGGGATCCCGGCCGGGGATTTGAACCACCACATGGCTTGATTCCACCTCCACCTTCTCCCCGTCCTTCCGCACCAGTTGCACTTCTTCGGACGGAATGGGGCTTCGGGTTTCCGCCATGGTCCGCAAGGATTCCTCCACCTGCGTGCGCATCTCCGCCGGGATGATCAGATCCAGCAAATTCCGCCCGATGGCTTCCTGCTCGGAAAACCCATACAGCAATTCCGAGGCGTGATTCCAGTAGCGGACGGTGCCATCCAGCGCGTAGCCCTGGACCGCCACCGAAGGCACATTCTGGAACAGGCTGCGGAACCGCTGCTCGCTCTCGCGCAGGGCCTCCTCGGCCACATGCAGGCTCCGCTCGGTTTCAATGCCGCGGAA
The DNA here is from genome assembly GCA_964397035.1 of uncultured Verrucomicrobiota bacterium. Classification (GTDB taxonomy): domain Bacteria; phylum Verrucomicrobiota; class Kiritimatiellia; order CAIQIC01; family Lenti-01; genus Lenti-01. The sequence goes on along the minus strand of CAYNHA010000250.1, from coordinate 2,384 downwards.
CACCCGGTCCATCACGCCGGGCAGGCGATCGATCAGGTCCGTGTCCTTGAGCATGTAGTCGGCCGCGCCCAGCCTCATCATGTCGACGGCCAGGCGCTCGTCGCCCTGCCCCGTCATCATGACGAAATACACGTGGACGCCGCGTCCCGCCAGCGAGGTCACGATCTCGCGTCCGGACATGTCCGGAAGTTTTTGATCCAGCAACAGCACCTGGGCGGGATCCGCCGAAAGGCGCTCGATGGCCTCGGCTCCGCTCGCCGCTCCCACCGCTTCCATGCCGACCTTGCCCAGCGCCCGCAGGATCAGGTTTCGCAACCCGGCATCGTCCTCCACGACGAGGACCCGCCGGGGAAGATGGCCCTCCTCTTTCCGTTGTCCGCTCATGGAAGCTCCCGTTCCCCCTTGCCCAACGGCACCTGGACCACCGCCAGAAACAGCCCCAGTTGCCGGATGGCATGGACAAAATCATCGTATTCCACGGGCTTGGTGATGTAGCTGTTGCACCCCAGCGCATGGCAATGCGCCACCTCGCGCGGATCGTCGGTGGTGGTGATCATGATCACGGGCATTTTGCGCAGCACGGGATCTTCCTTGATCCGCTGGAGCACTTTCGTTCCGTCCAGCCTCGGCATCCGGATATCCAGCAGCAACACATACGCCAGTTCCGGAACGCGATGGGGACCCTTGCCTTCCAGAAACAGGAAATTCTCGATTTCCCGTCCATCCCGAAATCGAATGATCTCATTCGCCACGCCCGAACGGGCCAGGTTCTTTTGAATCAGCCCGGCATGGCCGTCGTCGTCGTCCGCGATCAGAATAATGACTTCTTTGTTCATGTGCCTGTCTCCGTTTTTTCCGTCGGGGGCGCCTTGTCGCGTGGCAGAGCCACATAGAACCGGCTGCCCTCGCCGGGGGTTGAATCCAGCCAGATCTCGCCATCCAGGCGGCCCAGGATCTGCCGCACGATGGTCAGACCAAGCCCCTCCCCCTCCGTCTTGGAGGGATCGAGGCGGTAAAACAATTCAAACACCTTGTCCCGCTGCTCCAAGGGAATGCCAACACCATTATCCTCCACACAGTAAACGCATCGGCCCGGTTCTTCAACACCGCGGATGGCAATCACCCCCGGACGGGAAGGGTCCAGATACTTCAGCGCATTTCCAACCAGGTTCGCGAACACTTGGCCCACCTGCATTTCATCGCCCCGGCAAGGCGGTAGATCGCCCACGCTCACCGAGGCATTCGACTTCCGGATCTGGAACTCGAGGGACGAAACCACCTGCCCCACCAGCTCGTTCATGGACAGCGAACCCAGGGTCAGCGCGGCCCGGCCCATCCGCGACAGCTTCAGCAACCCCTTGAGCAGGGAATCCATCTGCTTGGTGCCGCCGCGGATATGCTGCAACGCCAGGTTCATGTCCGGCAACTGCGCACGAAGCAACGACTCCAGTTTCGCTGGAGATCCCTCCTTGCACTCCATCGCCTGGCTGACCTCTCCCAGGGCATACTCCAGCTCCCGCCCATAGCCGTCCACGTTCACCAGAGGCGAACGCAGGTCGTGCGAGGCCACATAGACCAATTGTTCGAGTTCCTTGTTCTTGCTGGCAATGACATGCTGGATTTTCTTCGTGTCGGTGATGTCGGTACTGATGGTGGCAAAGCGGTTCTTCCCCGGCGACACCACGGAAATGGCAAAATGCTTGTCCATCGGCGGGAAATAGGTTTCGAAGTGATGGGGCTCCCCGCTGATCGCCACGCGGCTGAATTCCTCCAGATAGGGCGGAACAGGCGTGCCGTAGACCTCCGTGGCCAATCTTCCCACGGCCATTTCCCGGGGGATGCCCGTGACGGCGCTGAACGCCCGGTTGCAATCCATGATGCGGTAGTTCGAGGGCTGTCCCAACGGGTCCGCCACCAATTCGTGCAGCACGACCATTTCGGTCATCGATGCAAACAGGGCCTTCAGCTTCCCCTCGCTTTCGCGCAGGGCCTCTTCCGCCCGCAGGCGGTCCGTGACGTCCTGGACCGTACCGCGCGAAACCAACGGATTTCCCTGCCCATCGAAGTCGGACTCGCATTCCTCGTGGACGAACTTGATCCGTCCATCATTCATCAGGAGCCGGTGGTCGATGCTGTAGTGCGTGCGATCCTTCAGTGACTGCTGGTAGGCCGCATGGACCTTTTCCCGGTCGTCGGGATGAATCGCATTCAAAAACGCCTCATAGGTGGCACCGAACTTCGCGGGATCCAGTTCAAACAGGGAAAAGATTTCCTCGGACCAGTTCAGTTGCCCCGTCTTCACGTCCAGCGACCAGTCGCCGATGGCCGCCATCTTCTGCGCCATCTTCAGGCGGGCCTCGCTCTCGCGCAGCTCGCTCTCGGCG
>CAYNHA010000249.1:0-4408 GCA_964397035.1 uncultured Verrucomicrobiota bacterium | reverse complement strand
TTGCGATTATGAACCTCGTCGCCCATGTGGAGGGCTTGCGCAATGAGATTCTTCAGATCAATGGGGCCTGTGTGGGCGATGGCGGCCTTGAGCACGGGATACAGCGTGTTCTCCATCCATTTGAGGCGCTTCGTCACTTCGTCGCCAAAGGCGCCATAGCGAAGCACCTTGCCGAGACCCTCGTTCAGTGTGCAATAGGCGAAGTTCTTGAACTTTTCATTTTGGATAATCATCACGGGCATGGAGGGCGTGACAATGCCGGCCATGGGCCCCACGGCGGCGTGTTCGTGGCAGGGCGCGTATTGAATTTGGCCCGAGGAGGCGAGGGCTTCCGCTTCCTCAATGGTCGTGGCGCGGCCTTCGTACACCAGTCCGGCCAGAATGCCGCCGCGCATGGGGCCGCACATGCGGTCCCATGTGATGGGCGGGCCCGCATGCAGGATGGTGTTCTCGGTCATGCCGGGAATAACGTTCCGGGCGATGTCGAGGCCCACCAGTTTGGGAGTTCCCGCCAGTACGATGTCCATGACTTTCTGGTTGGCCTTTTCGATCCGGGCGGCATGCTTCGCCAGGATGGCTTCCGAGTCGGGTGACACCTCGACGGGCGGCCGCCAATCCACCTGGATGGAAGGGGGAGAGAATTTTTCGCAGGTATCCTTGAAGGCTTCGATGCCCACATTGACCACCTGAAGGGGGGAGGAAAACAGTTTTTGAATGCTCATGGTTGGGGGCCTTTCGAAAAGTTAGTTTTTACGGACCACTTCCGCCGCAATGAATCCAGCCAGCTTGCAGGCGGCGGCATTGGTGAGCTGCACATGGGCGCCGGCATCTTGAAGCGCGGCCACCACGCGCTCGCGTCCCTGCGGATCGCCCGCCGTGCCGGTGACGCCCGCGACGACAACCACTTTTTTGACCGCCTGCTTGATCACGGGAACGAGTTCGGCGGCGGGATCGAGATGGGCGCCATAGCCCAGCACCACGTCGAGAAGAATGACGGCGGTTTCGGGATTGGCGGCTTCCTCGAGAATCATTTTGTTGCGCAGCGTAAAGTCGATCATCGAATGGGCGCGGCCCACGGTGAACTCGTCTTCGCCCAGGTCGATGACGGCATTTTTCTCGGGCTTCCACGCGCTCTTGAGTTTTTGGGTGTCGCCCAGCGGCGCGTTGGAATAGACATGGCGCAGGATGCCGTCGAGGACGACCTGGGCTTCGGCGCAGAACGTTCCGCCGCTGAAGAGGCCGCGCAGGTAGCGGCCCTGCGGCTTCTTGCGCTTGGCGACGATGACACGGGCGGCATCCTTGAGGTTTTCGTCCCGGTGAGCCAGGCGTTCGAGGGCTTGGGCGGGGTCCTGTTGTTTGGCTTGGGCCACCGCCAGCAGGGCGGCCTGCTCCAGCGTGGACGGGGTGCCGCCCTCGCCAATGAGCAGCGACACCACAGGCTTTTTGATCTTGCGGACCAGCGAATGGATTTTTTTCATCACGCCCGGCTGGGGCGGTTTGGCGACCAGCAGAATAACCTTGGTCTCGGCGTCGTCGGCCAGCGCCTGCATGGCATCGAGGAACGTGATGCCGCCAACGGCATCCTTGATGTCTCGCCCGCCCGTGCCGATGGCCTGCGAGACGCCGGACCCTTCGTTGGCGATGATGCACGTGACTTCCTGGGTGCCCGTGCCCGAGGCGCCGACGATGCCGATGGGGCCGCGCGGCACCACGTTGGCAAAGGCCAGCGGCACGCCGTTGAGGATGGAGGTTCCGCAGTCGGGGCCCATCACGATCAGGCCCTTTTTGTGCGCGGCCTTCTTGAGGGCGACTTCGTCTTCGATGGAAACGTTGTCGGAAAACAGCATCACATGCAGGCCCTTGTCGAGCGCCTTGCGGGCCTCGCGCGCGGCATAGCGGCCGGCGACGGAAATCATGGCGAGATTCGCGCCGGGGAGCGCGGCCACGGCGGAGGCGATGTCGCGCGGGGCCGGCGCGGTGGAGCCGCCGCCCGCGGCGGGTTTCTTTTTGCGGGAAAGCATTTCTTCGGCCTTGGCGAGCGCGTCGCCTGCCGCTTTGGCGTCCTTGGCCTTCACGACGATCAGCAAGTCCTGATCGCCGGATTTCTTGAATTCAGGCAGGAGCAGGTCCGACATCGACAGAATCGATTTGTTCGCCTCGGTGGCCATGACGACGGAAGCTTCCACAATGCCTGGCAGGGCCGCCACTTCGCGACCTGTTCTCATGAGGGTGACGGAATCAAAGTAGAAACCCTGTTTGATGCGGCCCGAAATATTCATCTCTTTGTATTCTCCTTGTCGGCGGCGGTACGCTCCGGCCACCAAGGGGTATACATATCTCTTTTTGCCGGTCCAAAGCGATGAGAAAACAGCCCGTTGATCGAAGCGTTTTGATGCCGCTCGGGCCGGTTTCAAAAGTTTTCCACCGTGTGGAAACATTCTTTCCATTGTGTGGAAAAAGCGAAAATAAGTTTTCCATACCGTGGAAGATTTTGACTATGTATTATAATAACTAGTCAAAATGAATGAGGAGCGGCCGGCGAGGTATGGGCAAAAATAAGTCCTGCCGCGAAAGCGGCAGGACGGTCACGAACGACGATGGAATTAGAAGCCGAACTTGACGCCGGCGTTGATGGAGAGTCCGTCGAGGGAATATTTCTCTTCGACATCGGAACCGCGCCATTCGAATTCGTCTTCTTCGCTGACGAGGTTATACTTGGCTTCGCCGAAGACGGTGGCGTTGCCGAAGACGAGGTTGAGGCCGGCGAGGGCGAAGTAGCCGACGCTATCCTTGGAGGTGGCATCTTCCCATACATCGTTGGAATCCCAATCGAGGTTCTTGACGTAGTAGCCCACTCCCGCGCCGATGTAGGGCTTGAGCATTTCGCTGACGTCGAGGGTCCATGAGGCGACAGCTTCGAGGGGAATGACCTTCATGCTGATGTTGTCATCGCCGAACAGGTCGGTGCTGAGATAGGAGGCGCGGGCTTCGATTCCAAACCCCGCTCCGATTTCGGCGCCGAGCTTGATGCCGCCGCCGTAGAGGGCGTCATAGTCTTTGCTGTCCCACCAGGTGCCAAAGACACCAATGCCAGCCTGAGCGGCGGGGAGGATCAAGAGAAACAGGGCCACAAGAATCATCCACTTCTTCATTGTCAGCACTCCTTGTTGAATTGCTCGGACCACAGATGGATTTATACGGGTGTTTTGGCTGCCCATGCAAGCGAAATTGCCGGGATGGTGCTTGGCATGCAAAGGAAGAGAAGGGGGGCTGTCGCATAGTTCACAAATTACAATAAGTGAATTCACTTATTGTAATATGTGAAGGGACCAGATGGCCATAGGGAGTGTTTGCCACATAGATAGGTCAGAATCCCAGCTTGATGCCGGCGTTGAGGGAGAGGCCGTCGAGGGAGTTTTGGGCTTCGACGTCGGAGCCTCGCCAGTGGAGGTCCTCGTCGGTGCCGACGAGGGTGTATTTGGCTTCGGCGAAAAGCGAGAGGGGGCCGAGATAGAGGTTGAGGCCGGCGAGGCCAAAGTAGCCGGCGACTTTTTCGGAGGTGTCCCATGTCTCGGTATCGTTGTATTCGGCGTCCTTCATGTAATAGCCGATGCCTCCGCCGAGGTAGGGGGCCAGATGCTGGCCAAGGGGAATGCGCCAGGTGAGGGCGGCTTCCAAAGGGATGAGCGTGGTGGAGACAGCCTCATCCTTTTTGGATTCCACGTAGGAAGCGCGGCCTTCCAGTCCGAGGTTGCTGAACAAGTTCCATCCGAGTCGAATGCCGTAGCCGGTGAGTGTTCCAAAGTCCTTGCTGTCCCAGCGGGAGGCGAAGACGCCGATGCCGGCGTAGGGCGTGCTGACCAGATCAGCGGCGGCCTTGGTGCCGATGGTGGAGGCGGTGGAGGCCACGAGCAGGCTGGCGTCGCCGCGGGAGCTTCGTGGGGCGGCGAAAACAAGAAGGAAAACTCCCGCGATGACGAGCGGTTTCATGCGGTCACCGAATGGGACAGGCGCCGCCGGCGCAATCGTTGCCCATGTCGACGGCGTCTTCGGATTGGGCGTGGACTTTTTCGAGGTCGAAGGGTTTGAGCTGGGCCACGTAGGCGTCGAAGATTGCTTTGGACACAGGCTGCTGGGGCAGGTAGGGGAAGCCGAGGTCGGCGGCGGTCTTGAGGGGATCGGCGCGAAGGAGGAAGGAAACACCGACATAGTGATCCCAGTATTGCAGAAGCCATTCAATGATGGCGTCCACTTCGGAGGGGTCGTAGCTGACGGTGATGGAGCAGTTTTGCTCGACATAGTTGTCCATGAGAAGCTTGTAGCGTTCGAGCTGGTCGATGGCGGTTTCCAGGTTCACTTCGAGGTCGCCGACCTTGTCGAAATCCACGTCGTCCCACGAGACGGGCAG
>CAYNHA010000248.1:0-4389 GCA_964397035.1 uncultured Verrucomicrobiota bacterium | reverse complement strand
ATCTCCGCCCTCGGCCTTGCCGGCGGCATTCTGCTCGCCAGCATGGGGCATGGCTTCAACGTCGACCTCTTCTCGTACCTCTTCGGCGACATCCTCGCCGTCTCCCGCACCGAAGCCACTCTGGCCGTGCTGGCCTCCCTGGGCGTCGTCAGTCTCGTTGCGCTGAATTACCACGACCTCTTCGTCCTGACCTTCGACCCCGCCCAGGCCAGCGTCTCCGGCGTACGGCCCGGACGGCTCACGCGCCTCATGGCCATTCTTGTCGTCCTCACCGTCGTCCTCGGCACACGCGTTGTCGGCACGCTCCTCATTTCAGGACTGCTCGTATTCCCCGCCGCCACGGCCCTCCAAATCGCGCGCAGCTTCCGCTCCGCCCTCTGGCTCGCCGCTCTCGCCGCCGCCGCCAGCGTCCTCCTGGGCATTGCCCTGGCCTTCCTCTTCGACCTCCCCGCCGGCGCTGCCATCATCCTCCTCAACGCCCTCTTCTTTGCCGCCACCCTCCTCCGCCCTCGCCGCTGATCCCCACCCTCTTCCTTTCTCCGCCCAACTATCACTTATAATTATAAGTGATAGCCCGCGTTTTCCACACTATGGAAAACTTTTTCGCGATTTTTCCACACTATGGAAATAATCTTTCCACAGGGTGGAAAACCGCTCCGGCCGCCTCAAAATGCCGCAACTCTTTTCTTTTCTTCGGCCCCCCTCCTGTCGTATCTTAACCCACCTCGGAGACTGATCCATGGCAACCTGGTACTATGTGAATTCCAAAACCCGCGAAAAATGCGGGCCCCACGACGAAGCCTTTGTCCGCACCAAATTCATCGCGGGCGAAATTTCGCCGGCCTCCCTGGTCTGGCACGACGGGCTTCCCAACTGGATTGCGGCCGGCGAAGCTTTCTCCGCCTTGAAATCCCCGGCCGGCACGGAAGGCAAGGTTCCCCTCCCCGATGGCCTTCGCGGCTGGATGACCTTCGTGGGCGTCATGACCATTCTGTCCTCCCTCTTTCCCTCCCTCATGCTCTATGGCCTCCCCATGCTGCTGGCGGGTATCGCCTCCATCAGCGCGCGCAGCGCCCTCGACCGCACCCCCTTCGTCTCGCCGGACATGGTTCCGTTCCTGGCAAAACTGCGGACTTTCTTTTGCTGCTGGGGCTGGATGTACATCCTGATCCTCTTCCTCACCATTCTCCTTTTGCTGGCCTACGCCGCCCTCGCCCTGTGGTCGGCTTCCTCCGGACAAGGTCAACTGCACCCCTTTCCCACCCTCTAAACGCCATGGCCTTTTCCCCGGAAGAACGCAAACGATACGCCCGCCACATCGATCTTCCCGGATTCGGAGGCCACGCCCAGGAACGTCTGCGCGCCGGGCGAGTGCTCGTCGTGGGCTGCGGCGGACTCGGATCGCCCGCCCTCTACTACCTGGCCGCCGCCGGCGTTGGACTCATCGGCCTGATGGACTCCGATGTCGTCGACATTTCCAACTTGCAGCGCCAAATCCTGCACGCCACGCCCGACATCGGCCGCCCCAAGGTCGACTCCGCCGTGGGCCGCCTGCGCGCCTTGAATCCCCATGTGCGGCTCTCCCCCCACGCGGAACGGCTCACCACCGACAATGCCCGCGACCTGTTTGCCCCCTACGACATCATTCTCGACGCCACCGACAACTTCGCCTCCAAGTATCTCATCTCCGACACCTGCGTCGCCATGAAAAAGCCCTTTGTCCACGCCGGCATCTCCGGCTTCTGCGGACAGCTTTTGACCGTCGTCCCCGGCAAGAGCGCCTGCCTGCGCTGCATTTTTCCATCGCCCCCGCCCAGCGCCACTCCCGAATCCGCTCCCTCCGCCGGCCCCCTCGGCGCGGTGCCAGGCGTGATCGGTTCCCTGCAGGCCGTCGAAGTCATCAAATACCTGACTGGAATCGGCGCCTTGCTCACCGACACTTTGCTGACCTACGACGGACTCGAAGCCGAATTCCGCCCCGTCCATGCCAACCGCAATCCCGCCTGCACCGCCTGCGGTGCCGACGCCAAACCAAAGGAGTAACCCCATGGCCGAAGCCATCCAGTTCACCCTCAACGGTGTTTCCCAAACGGTCGCCATTGAAGCGGCAGACAAAATCATCGACGTTCTCCGCGAACACCTGAACATGACCGGCACCAAGCGCGGCTGCGATGACGGCACCTGCGGCGCCTGCACCATCATCCTCGACGGAGAAGCCAAGCGCGCCTGCCTCCTGCCCGCCCAGAAACTGGCCGGAGCGAAGGTGCTGACCATCGAAGGCATCAGCCAGGGCATGGAGGTCCATCCCATCCAAAAGGCCCTGATCGAGGCCGGTGCCGTCCAATGCGGATATTGCATCCCCGGCATCGTTCTCGAGCTCTATGCGCTTTTCACCAGGAACGTCAACGCCCCCGACGACGAAATCAAGACGGCCCTCTCCCGCCACTTCTGCCGTTGCACCGGCTACGAAGCCATCTGGGCAGGCGCCAAGCTCGCCCAGAAATTCCTGCAATCCAATCCATGATTTGTTTTCCAACCATGAACCACTGAACCCTGAACCCAGAACCTGAAGAAAAGGAATCCCATGTACGACATCCTCATCAAGAACGCGCAGCTCCGTCGCAAGACCGGCCTCTGGAACATCGCCATCGAAAAGGGCATCGTTCAGAAAATCACCAAGAACCCCATCCGCGCTCAGGCCGGCAAAACCATCGATGCGGGCGGCAATCTCGTCACCGAATCCTACGTCAACACCCACCTGCATCTCTGCAAGGTCTACACGCTGGAAATGATGGACTCCAAGGCCCTCTCCGCCTATCACGGCGCCGACATGGGCGGCGCCATGACCGCCATCGAGCTCGCCGCCCGCGTCAAGGCCAACGACAACGAGAAATGGATTCTCCCCAATGTCCGCAAGGCCCTCAAGCTGGCCGCCGTCAATGGCAACCTTCACATCCGGGCCTTTGCCGATGTCGACTCCAAGGCCAAGCTCATCGGCCTCAAGGCCCTGCTCAAGGCCCGTGACGAATTCAAGGGCATCGTCGACGTCCAGGTCGTCGCCTTCCCTCAGGACGGCGTTGTCCGCGAACCCGGCACCGTCGACCTCATGAAGGAGGCCATGGACCTCGGCGCCGATGTCGTCGGCGGCATTCCCTGGATCGAATTCACCGAACGCGACGAACAGACCCACATCGACGAAATGATGAAGCTCGCCATTGCCTACGACAAGGATATCTCCATGCTCGTGGATGACGCCGGCGACGCCACCCTGAAGACCCTTGAAATGCTCGCCGTGCGCACCCTCGAAGAAGGCCGCATCGGCCGCTCCCTCGCCCATCACGCCCGCGCCATGTGCCTCTATCCCACGCCCTACTTCAAGAAAATCTCCGCCCTGCTCCGCCAGGCCGGCATGGGCGTCGTGAGCGATCCCCACACCGGCCCTCTGCACGCCCGCGTGAAGGAACTGCTGGAAGAAGGCAATCTGGTTTGCCTCGGTCAGGACGACATTTCCGACGCCTACTATCCCTATGGCCAAAACAACATGCTCGAAGTGGCATTCCTCGCCTCCCACTTGCTCTGGATGACCACGTTCCCCGAGATGGAAACCCTCTACGATCTCATCACGGTGAACCCGGCCAAGTGCATCAACCTGCCCAAGTTCGACCTGAAGGAAAAGGCCAACGCCAACCTCGTCGTGCTCGACGCCAAAACCGTCTGCGAAGCCTTCCGCTACCACAAGGCCCCGCTGCACGTCGTCTCGCACGGCAAGCTCATCAAGGCCAGCGACCTCAAGGGATAACAGCCTTCCCCCGTCCGCCAGGGACCGGCCCGCAAGGCCGGTCCATTTTCGTGTCCACCCCCTTCACCCCAAGCTATCACTTATAATTATAAGTGATAGTCGCCGACTTCCTCTATCCACCTCTATCCCCGGCGCACGGAGAGCCGCCCGATCGGCTTCTGCTCAATGTAGAACATCTCGAAATCGGTCCTCTCGTCTTCCGGGGGAATAAACGGCTCGATCGGCACAAACCGCGAATCTCCGGCAAACACTTCCGAAAGTTGCTCGAAATACGGTCCATGATCCGTCGCCACATGCACCACACCCTCGGCGGCCAAGGTGAGGAAAAGGGCATCCAGGAATGGAGCATTGAACAACCGGTGTCCCTCGTGCCGGGCCTTGGGCCATGGATCGGGGAAGAAAATGTAGTACGCATTCACCGAAGCGGGCGGCAGCAAATGAGCCACGACGTAATTCGCTTCCACTCTCAGCAGGCGGATGTTCTCCAGATTCAACCGCCGCGCCCGGTTGTCCACCTTGCGGATGCGCCGCAGCATGCGATCGATCCCCAGGAAATTGGTGCCCGGATTCTTGGCCGCATGCGCCAGAAG